>DJVD01000272.1 GCA_002440805.1 Chloroflexi bacterium UBA6265 | reverse complement strand
CACCATGATGCCGATGCGTTCGCTGTTGTCCTCTGTGATCTCAAGACCAGACATCGCCAGTGCTTCGCGCGTGGCGGCCACCGCGAACTGGGCGAACCGATCCATGCGACGGGCTGCCTTGAAATCCATGAAGTCGCGCGGTTGGAAATCCGGCACTTCACCAGCGATCTTCACGTCCAGATCGGATGTATCGAAATGCTGAATGTGGCGAATACCGGATCGGCCTTCTGTCAGGCCATTCCAGAGGGCATCGATCCCGATGCCGAGCGGACTAATTGCGCCCACTCCGGTCACGACTACACGCGTCACCTGGCGATTCCTTTCCTGACCCGAACACCAAAGCGATGTGCGAGTGGTTCTGATGGTAACAACGAGGTTGCCGCGGTCACCTGCCTTTAGCCCTTCATTCTAGTCAATAGTTGGGCAGTTGCCTATTTATCGGCCAGTCCCAGATCTTTGAGCCCAATGGTGGGGATGGATTTATCGATCCGCTTGTTCAAACCCGCCAGCACACTGCCATTCCCAAGCTCGACAATTGTAGTGATTCCGATGGCGGCCATTGCCTGCACGGTTGCCGTCCAGTTCACGCCCTTGATGACGTGATTGCGCAGTTCCTCCCGCACGCCGTTGGCATCGGTGATCTGCTCGGCGGTGCTGTTTGAGAGCACCGGCATGGCTGGATCGTGGAAACTGGTCTCATCAAAGAGCAGGTTCAGCCTGGCTGCAGCCGGTTCCATGAGCTCCGAGTGACTGGCAATACTGATCGGCAGGCGAGCAATCCGTCGTGCTCCAGCGGCGGTTGCAAGCTCCACGAATCGCTCCAGGGGAGCGACTTCGCCCGATATCACTGTCTGTCCCGGACAGTTCAGGTTGGCAACGGTAAGCACATCGCCCGCCGCCGCTTGTTCAACCAGTCCGGCCAGAACTTCATCATCCAGCCCGAGCACGGCCGCCATTGCCCCGGGTCGATCGTTTCCGGCAGCCGCCATATACTCGCCGCGGGCCCGCACCAGCCGCAGGCCGGTTACGAAATCGAACACCCCGGCCGAGAGCAAAGCGGTGAACTCGCCCAGGCTGTGGCCGGCCACGACGTTCGGAGCCAGGTATCCGCCTTCTTCCTCCGCCTTTGCAGCCAGCGCGGCGAGAGCCATAGCGCTGGCGGTGTAGATCGCGGGTTGGCTATTACGCGTATCCGCCAGCACTTCTTCCGGGCCATTGAACATCAGGTCGCGCAAATCCATTTGCANNCCGACAGTCTGGCTGCCCTGACCGGGGAAAACGAAGGCGTAGTTTGTTCCAAGCGTTTCGAGTACAGACATGGCGTTCTCCAGGAAAGATGTTAGACGCGCGTTGCCCACATAGCGCGATATCGACTGGCGGAAATGACCAGGGTCACGACCATCACGGCGGCCACGATGAGCGCCGTTTGTTCACGACCACTCCACCAGAGACCGAAAATTCCCAGCAGATACACGGTCAATTCGATGGCAATACGGATCGGCCCCGACACCGGCTGGGTTGGTTCCCGGCCGGTAGGCACGAAACCCGGCGTGCGGTACCGGCCCCACACCGTTCCGGTGAGCAAGATAAACGCCACCGCGAGGATCGTGCCTAAGATTCCCTTGTTGCCGAGGTGCCAGCCGATGAGGCCAATCCCAATCAGGCTGGCCAATTCCATCGCGAACTGGGCCGCATCGGCGATGGTTACCGCCGGCCGGACCGGTTGCTGGCTCATGCGGCATCCCAGCGCTTCAGGATCAAGACGGCGTTCTGGCCCCCGAGGCCGAAGCTGTGCTTGGTCATGGCGCGAATCTCGGCGGGCTGGGCCTCGGTGACCACATTTAGGCCGACTTCCGGATCGGGATCGGTCTGGTTACGCGTGGGCGGAATCACCTGTTCGTGCATGGTGAAGACGGCCATGGCCGTTTCCAATGCTCCTGAAGCCGCCATGGCGTGACCGAAGGCACCCTTCACCGAGGTGACCGGGATGCTGTTGCCGCGTTCACCTAGCGCCCGCCGAATGGCGTTGGCCTCCGCGAGATCACCCGCAGGAGTCGATGCGGCATGGGCGTTGACATGATCAATGTCCTCGGCAGACATGCCAGCATCGGCCAGCGCATCCGTGATCGCCTTGGCGGCGCCGATGCCATCGGGCTGGGGTGCGATGGGATGATAGGCATCGTTACTGGTGGCAAAGCCGGCGATCTCACAGTAAATACGTGCACCGCGAGCCTGGGCATGCTCCAGTTCCTCCAGCACAAGCATGCCGGCACCTTCGCCGAGGATGAACCCGGCGCGATCGGCGTTGAATGGCCGGCTCGCTTTATCGGGGTGATCATTGGAATCGGTACACAGGGCGCGCATCGCCTCAAACCCGAGGGCGAACAGCGGGTGCTGGGTGCTCTCCATTGCGCCGGCAATCATCAGCGGTGCCTTGCCGTATTTCACGGCATTAAAGCCATCGCCAATTGCCTGGCTGCCGGTGGCACATGCCGTCACCACGGTGCTGGTGGGTCCTTGCATGCCAAACTGCTTCTGGATCGTGTAGCCGCCGATATTGTGCGGGAACATCACATGAAGGTGCGGGGGGACCCGCGGCGATCCATCCTTTTCTACATACTGGGAATGCACCGGCAGCATGTCATCGTAGGTGCCGCCGATGCAGGTGCCAGCAGCAACCCCGGCCGCAGTAAGGTCGATGTTCGGGGTGAGATCGTCGTTCAACAGGCCGGCGTCAATCATGGCTTCGCCGGCCGCTTCCATCGCCATCCGGGTATACCGGCTGGCGTTGCGGAGTTCTTTCCCTTTAAGGAACCGCTGCGGGATGTCGTCGTCGTTTACATCGGCACGAAGGAGACATTTGTGTTTGGCTGGGTCGAGATTGTCGGCCCGACGGATTCCCGTTTCACCCGCCAGCAGTTTGCTCCAGGTTTCACGGGCAGACGTTGCCAACGAACTCACCACGCCGACACCGGTTACCACCACA
Organism: Chloroflexi bacterium UBA6265; assembly: GCA_002440805.1. Classification (GTDB taxonomy): domain Bacteria; phylum Chloroflexota; class Chloroflexia; order Thermomicrobiales; family UBA6265; genus UBA6265. The sequence goes on along the minus strand of DJVD01000272.1, from coordinate 4,378 downwards.
CGCCGTGGCTGAAATGCATGCATACCAAAAGCTCCCTGAATGAGGCAGAACCATTGTCATTCTTGCAGTTCTACAACTGTTGTGGAGATTCTACAGGAGATTTGGGCGATAGCGCCGCATACGTTCGTTCACATCATGCGAGTGCTATCCTTAACGGGTGCCAGTCCTTGATGAAACTGGTTGCAGGTTGGCATCGTACAGCATTAGGGGAAGGCTCGCTCAGCATCAATGTCCAGGCCACTTCTCTTCGTCGTACTTTTCGCGCTTACCTTGCTGCAATTCACTGTTCTTGAACGATTCGCGCCATTCGGAGCCACCCCAAACATCGTCTTTCTGGTGCTGTTTTTCCGGTTCACGCGGATCGGGATGCAAGAGGCGTTGATCTGGACCTTTGTGTTCGGGACAATATTTGATGTGTTGGCAATGGATCCGCTGGGCGCACATGCGCTGGCGATGATTCCGATGGTATTGGCGGCGCAGCCACTGCGGCTGCGGCAATGGTTGATTAATCCGATAAGCACCACCGCATTGGTGGTCATGGCGGCTCTTTTCTACAACCTCTTCCTCAGCCTGGTGCGCGGAGGCGTGAGCCTGACCGATGTCGCCATCCAAACGGGATTGCAGCTGCTGGTAGCGCCGGTTATTTACTGGATCTATCGCCGTATTTACAAACGCTAGATCGCCCACGTTCATCCTAATTTCCGATCCAGGGCGATCACAGGAGGTTTCTCGGTGGTTCGACGCCATAAACGTATGAAATATGATCCGCCAGGTCAGCGAAAGCGCAAGAAGCGCGATAATCGCCACCTTCGCGGCGACCAGGTTGAATTGAATCGGCGCACCTTGTTGATGAAAACCGGGCTTGTAACCGTCTTTGGCGCCATGGCCGCGAAGCTCGGCGTGATGCAACTCTCCCAGGGCGAGGAATACAAAAAGCTTGCCGAAAGCAATGTCATCAGCACCCAGTTCCTGCCGGCTGCGCGCGGGCTGATTGTGGATCGGAAGGGGCGGCGACTGGCCCAGAACCGCCGGAGCTGGGAATTGCGCGTGCACCCCAACCGATTGCCTGATGCCGATGAACAGCCCGCCGAGCGCCAGCGCGTGCTGGATACGCTGATTTCGGCCTTGCAAATTGAAGACACGCTGGTGGCCCAAAAGGCTGGTATGCGCCGGGGCACCGAGAACACGGTGTTTACGCGCGTTGCATCCATGCTTGGCCTCAAGGACGAGGACGCCCAGGACAGTATTGAGTACTGGATGCGCGCCATCGAGAACGAAATTTATCTCAATCTCACCCCGAATGGTGGCCTCAGCCAGGATGACGCGGCCCGCTTCCGCGCGGCGATTAATGAACTCCCCGGCATCCAGGTCATGAACCGGCTCGAGTGGCAGATCGAGAACCAGTGGAGTCAACGGCTGCCAGTGAGCATCGCCAAGGATGTTCCTCGCGAAACAGCACTCAAACTCGAAGCGAATGCCATGTATCTCCCCGGCGTAGAGCTGCTGGACGATGTCCTGGTCCGGCAATACTCCGGCGGTGAGGTGATGAGCCATGTCGTTGGCTACGTGCAGCCGATCCAGGCCGCGCTGGTCGATGATCCACGCTGGATGGGCGACAACGGCGAACGCGTGTACGAGCAGAACGATGTGATCGGTGCCCTTGGGGTGGAATACGCGCTGGAGAAGGAACTGCGCGGCGTGCGCGGTCGCCAGAATATCGAACGCGATGCCATGGGTGTACAGATGAGGGTGATGCCGGATAGCACCCGCGAAGCGCAGGCTGGCAAGAATGTATGGCTCACGATCGACCTGGAACTGCAGCAAGCCGTAGGCAAGGTNNTACGATCCTCGCAATGGCGAAATCCACGCGATGGTGAGCTATCCCTATTTCGATAATCAGTTGTTCATCAGCGGAATCTCCCAACGCAAATGGGATGAATACACCGCGAACGATGGCCCGAAGGCATTCGTGAATCGCTGTACGAGTGAGGCGTATGCTCCGGGATCGACCTACAAGGTGTTCCTGGCAGCAAGCGCGCTCGATCGTGGTGCGCTCAATCCCGGCGACTCCCATAACTGCACCGGCGCCATCACCGTGCCGAATACGGACGATTACACCCAGCGACAGTCCTTCGCGTGCTGGACAGGATGGTCTGGCGGCTCGCACGGCACGCTCGATGTGTATGGTGCAATTGAGCAATCCTGCGACGTGTACTTCTACAATGTGGCGCCGGAGCGTGAAGTGCCTGTGAACTCGCCTGATCAACCGGTGTTCTATTGGGATTACCACCTGCTCGATGGCGCGATTGTCAGCGAAGAAAAGCATATCTTCGACGGGGAAGGCATCAATCCGATCGTGGAGGACATGACCGAAAAGTTCTGGTTTGGCAAATCCACCGGTATCGAGATCCCGGAAGTTGCCGGTGTGTTCCCCACGCCGCAACTGAAAATCGAGGCTACGGGTGGTGAAGGTTGGACCGTCGGTGACTCGCTCAATATCAGCATTGGCCAGGGCGATTTTCGGGCTACACCGTTGCAGATGGCGTTCAATACCGGCATCATCGCCGCCAATGGCAAGGTATTTCAGCCGCGCGTGGTATTGAAACAAACGGACGAATTGCCTCGGGTTACCGCCGCGACCATTCCAACCGCCTCGCCGATGGCCTCGCCAGACACCGCCGGCACGCCCACTGCGACCGAGCCCTCAGTCGAACCTACGGCTGCTGGTACTCCGGCCGTCGCCAGGCGTGAGCCCGATGCGGAACTCGGGATCGGACAGGCAGCGCTGGATGTCGTGAAAGAAGGCATGCGCCTGGTGGTGCAGGGAGAATATGGAACCGCCCGCAAGAATGGCGATGGCTCCACCAAATGGCCGCTCCTTAATCCCACCGATAAGCTGGAAGACGGCAGCATTGAGTTAATCAACGTCGCCGGAAAAACCGGCACAGCCGAGTTCGGATTGCCGGATGACCTGGGCGCTGCCGATAGCCACGCCTGGTTCACGTGCTACGCGCCGTTGGAAGAACCCGAGATCGCCGTGGCCGTCATTATTGAGGCCGGTGGCGAAGGATCGAGCTTCGCGGTGCCTGTCGCCGATGCTGTGCTTCGCGGATACTTCGAGTTGACAGGCAAGCGTGAACGCGGCGTGGTGCTTAGCAAGGATCCCATGCCAGTGTAGGCACAACAGGAGCAGGGCAGATGGCAGATTTCGTTGGCGATGCGATGCGATTGCACCATGTCGGCTATGTCGTGAAGGATATCGATGCAGCCGCCGAGCAATACAAATTGCTTGGATTTAGCGAAGGCGAGCGCCACGAGATTCCTGAGCAGCACATCGTCGCGATGACTTTTCGCGCCGGGAACGGTTGGATGGAACTGATTCAGCCCACCGATCTCCAGGGCCCAATCGCTGCCTTCATGGCGAAACGCGGCGAGGGCGTGCACCACGTGGCATACGAAGTTGACGATATCGTCGCTACGCTTGCCGAACTTACCGCCAGGGGCGTGCAACTTATCGATTTTGAACCTCGGTCCGGTGCCCACGGGTGGCGGATCGCGTTTATTCACCCCAAATCGTGTTTTGGGGTGCTGACTGAACTTGTTCAGGTGGTGGAATGAAGGTGCTGGCGCAACGCCTCGAGTTCTTTGCTGCTACCGATAAACTCAAGAGCATCCAGCGCGCCAACTGGGTGCGGGACGACAAGCGATTCGAATCCGTAGCCGAGCACGTTTGGCACACCAGCCTGCTGGCGATGTTGTTTGCCGACGCTGCGCCGGAAGGTACCGATCATCATCGCGTGCGCGATCTGCTGATCGTTCACGACCTGGTGGAGGTGTACGCCGGTGATGTTCCCATTTGGGATCAGTTCGATGGCGACGATCTGGATGATCGCGAGCATGCCGCGGGAATGCGGCTTACCGCACTCCTGCCTGATGATCAACGGGCGCGCATCGATCCACTGTGGCAGGAGTTCCAGGAACAACGCACCGCCGAGGCACAGTTTGCCCGCGCCATTGATGCCATTCATCCCATGATTATGAGTTGGTTTCCGCCGGGAATAGGGCATGCCCGCGCGTTTCAACTCACGCCAACGGCTATCATAGAACGCAAACAACCATTGCTTCAGGCATATCCCGAGCTCTGGAATTTGGCCCAATGGCTGGTAATTCAGGCGGTGGAGCAGGGATTCATTCCTGCTGACGAAACCAGTTCCGCGATCGCACGGGAGTTGAACAACAATGGCACCTGAACGCGAGATCATTACCGATTCCGGTATTAGCATCGACCCCGTGTACAACCGACTAGAACATATCGAAGAGTTGCCAGCACCCGGCGAGTACCCCTACACCAGGGGCATCCACCCTGGTATGTATCGCA
>DJVD01000140.1:6387-15043 GCA_002440805.1 Chloroflexi bacterium UBA6265 | reverse complement strand
ACGAGCGCAAGCCGGGTCGCAAGCTGTACACAAACGTGGAGTTCTACAGCGCCGCGGTGCTGGGTGCCGTCGGCTTGCCGGGCGATTTCTTCCCGGTCGCCTTCGCCATCAGCCGCAGTGTGGGCTGGAGCGCGCACGTGCTGGAGCAGGTGCAAATCAACCGCCTCATCCGCCCGGCCAGCCATTACGTTGGCCCGGTACCGACCAAGAAATTCGTGCCGATCGACGAGCGCTAGTAACGACTTTGTAAAGAACAACAAACACCGCCTCGGTCCAACTGACCGAGGCGGTGTTTGTTCTCTTGAGACGGTGACGTTGGTTTGACCGAGTTGCAGGTTCGGGGAGTATCCCCGGGCTTTCGTGTGTTGGCCCTCGTAGTGGCGCACCTGTGTGTGCGCCTTTTGTCGGGTTTCAACGTGAGTTCGCTATGATTTTGACGCGGGCGGACACCTTCGAATCTGCCCCTACGCAATTAGCAACATCGGATGTAGGGGCGGACCAGGCCGCAGCCTGTGTCCGCCCGATGAGGCGGGGTTTTGCCCTGGAGCGTTGTTTCTCCCCCTAGCCTGAGAATGGCCGGGTGGTGGAGCGCGCGGATATCTGCGCAATCCGCCCCTACGTATCCTGGAGAACCCTGGGAGCTATTCCCCCAACATGCTGTGGGTTGTGCCGGTCTTGAAGATGTCTTCATCGCGGCCATACGGGCGTTGCACATGCGGCATGAAGGTGGGCGGCGTGATGGTGTGCACCGATGGTTCGCCCGTCGCCAGCGTCAGTGGCTGGCCGGCGTGGATGATGGTAAGTTCATCGCCGTCCACCAGTTCATACGTCACCTGTTTTGGCTCGATCGTCACTCGCAGCAACCTGCCGCGGTGGGTCATCCGGAAGCAGATGCGATCAATGCCGCGCGGGATGTGCGGATTGAACATCAGGTGTTCGCCGTAATCGCGCATGCCGCCGAAGCCGGCAATTGCCACCAGCCAGGTCGCGGCCATGCTGGCGAGGTGGATGCCATCCTCGGTATTGCCAGAGAGATCGAGCAAATCCACCAGCGCGGTTTCGCGGAAATACTCGTAGGCCAAATCGAGGTATCCAACCTCGGCAGCGACAATCGCCTGCGAGCTCGCCGAGAGGCTGGAATCACGAACGGTGATGGCTTCGTAGAACTCAAAATCCCGGCGTTTCTGCTCGGGCGTGAACGAATCGCCACAGGTGTATAGCGCCATCACCAGATCGGCCTGTTTGATCACCTGGCTGGAATAGAGCAGGTAATAGGGGAAGTTGAGGAGCAGCGGATACTCCTCTTCCTTTGTGTTCTCAAAGTCCCATTCGCGATAGCGGGTGAAGCCTTCGCTCTGGGCGGTTACGCCCAGTTCCTCATCGAACGGCACCACCATCGTATCGGCTGCCCGTTCCCAGCCATCAATCTCATCGTCATCGATCCCGAACTCCGCCGCCCGGCTCGGATAGGTGCGGGCAACATCGGCGGCCGAGCGAAGATTGCGTGCCGCCATCAGGTTGGTGAAGACGTTGTTATCCACCAGCGCGGTGTACTCGTCGGGACCCGTCACGCCATCAATGCGGAACTTGCCCTCGGGATCGTGGTGCCCCAGCGATTGCCACAAGCGCGCAGTTTCCACGAGGATCTCAAATCCCTCGGCCCGCTCGAAGGTGACGTCGTCGGTGGCGTTCACATAGCGGCGGACCGCATCGGCAACATCGGCATTAATGTGGAACGCGGCCGTACCCGCCGGCCAGTAGCCGGAGCATTCCTCGCCACGGATGGTGCGCCACGGGAAGCTGGCACCTTTCAGGCGCAGTTCTGTGGCGCGGGCCCGGGCATGATCCAGCGTGGAATGTCGCCACAGCAGCGCATCGCGCGCCGCCCCCGGATCGACATAGGTAAGCTGCGGCAGCAGGAAGGTATCCATATCCCAGAAGGTGTGGCCATCGTAGCCGCGACTGGTGAGCCCCTTGGCGGGAATGGCGCGGCGCTCGGCGCGCGCACTGGCCTGGATGGACTGGAAAAGCGCGAAACGCACAGCCTGTTGCAGCTGCGGATCGCCATCGATCTCGATATCGGCACGCGCCCAGACAGCGTCGAGGTAGCGGTGCTGCTCGGCGATGAGCCGATCCCAGGTCACGCGCTTGATGGCGCTGATGGCGGCATCCACCTGGTCCCGCAGTGCGGGCATCGACCGGATCGAACTCCAGCCATAGCCGACAAATTTGGTGATTGTCATTTTCTCGCCGGCGGCGATCTCGCTGCTGAATGTCACCCGGCACAGGTCTGGCTCGGAGATGGCCGAGATCCGGGTTTTCTCTGGACCCTCATACATGTGATCCATGCCGGCCACCATCGAGAGATTGCTCGCAGTCGTGGAATGGGCCAGCAAGCCGTGCATCTCGCGGTGGGAATGGTGTTCGGATGTGATGCGCAGGTTGTGCACCAGTCCGGCGCGGGGATCGTTGCTATCGGCCTCCGGTTGCGGCTCGTTGCTGACAAGGCTGCTTTGGATAACGATGCGCGCGGGAGCATCAACCGCTTCTACTTCAAAGCGGATACAGGCGATAGCCCGATGCACAAACGAGACGAACCGGGTGGTGCGGATGCGCACCTTCTTGCCGGCCGGCGACACCCACACTGCCGAGCGATGCAGCATGCCGCTGCGCATATCCAGCTCGCGGGTATGCTCCAGCAATTCGCCGTAGCGCACATCGAACGGTTCGTCATCAACCAGCAGGCGAATGATCTTGCCATTGGTGACATTCAGGATCGTTTGCCCCTCATCGGGATAGCCGTAGCCATCCTCGGCGTAGGGGAGGGGGATAACCTCGAAAAAGCCGTTGAGGTAGGTACCCGGCGTATGGTACGGCTCGCCCTCATCGAGGTTGCCGCGGAAGCCGATATGGCCATTGGAGAGCGCGAAGATGGTCTCCATTCGGCCGAGGTCGTCCAGGTCCAGCGAGCGTTCTGTAATGGTCCACGGCTCTACGGGAAATACGTCCTTGATTGTCATTCTGTTGCCACCAGTTCCGCGAGGTCGGACAAGACGATGTCGGCACCGTTCTCCAGCAGGGCTTCGCGTTGGCCAACGCGATCGACGCCGATCACGTAGCCGAAGCCACCGGCCTTGCCGGCCTTCACACCCGCAATCGCATCCTCCAGCACCGCGCAGCTTGCCGGCGTTTCGCCCAGGGCCTCGGCGGCGGCAACAAAGGTATCGGGTGCCGGTTTGCCGGGCAGACCCATCTCGCCGGCAATGCCGCCATGCATTACGTAATCGAACATGTGGCCGATGCCGGTTACCTGCAGGACCTCTGGCGTGTTTTTGCTGGCGCTGACCACGGCGGTCTTTATTCCTACAGCCCGTACGGCCTGCAGCAACGCAATCGCATCGGGGAAGGTCTCAACCCCCTCGGTCTTGATGATCTCGCCCACCCGTGCATTCTTGCGTGCCCCAAGTCCGTGAACTGTCTCCATCTCGCCGCTGTCATCGGGTTCGCCTTCCGGCAACGTGATCCCGCGCGATTCGAGGAACGAGCGCACGCCATCCTGGCGGAGCTTGCCATCTACATACTTCACGTAGTCGGTTTCGATATCAAACGGTGCAAACGGGCTGCCATCGGCATCGGACCGCTGGCGGAGATAGGCATCGAACATCTCCTTCCAGGCGGCAGCATGGACCTTGGCGGTTTGCGTGAGTACACCATCCATATCAAACAGGCAGGCGCGAATGCCGAGCGGGAGTTTGGGTTGCGGCGTTTGCATCAACGCACAGCCTTTCCGGGGGTGAAGCGAAGTCAGGTGACTGTCGATATGATAGACCCATACCAATCGCCGATGCTGGCACGACAGGGAAAGGCGGCGCGGAATGCGGGCAGAACGAATAACCGATGCGGTGGCCTATCACGGCGAAGGGCCGGTGTGGCATGCGCCCTGGGGCGGACTCAAATTCGTGGATATGCTGGCCGGCGATGTGCTTTCGCTCCAGTCTTCCGGGCACGTTACGCGCTGGCATAGCAGCAGCCCGGTGGTCGCCGCGGTGCGACCGCGTCGCGAGGGTGGCATGGTGCTGGGGGTGGAGCGTGGCTTCGCCCTCAGCAACGCCGATGGCGATGTCGAACTGCTGGCACCATTGTGGCAACCCGGCAAACTGCGCATGAATGAGGGCGCCTGCGATCCCGAGGGTAATTTCTGGTGCGGCAGCATGGCCTACGATCGCGCCGTTGGCGCGGCCAGCCTGTGGCGGATGACACCCGACAACGAGTTCGACGAGATGCTTACCGATGTGACCATCAGCAATGGTCTTTGCTGGAATGCGGATGGGAGCAAGGCGTTCTATAACGATACCGATACCTATGCCATCAGCGTGTTCGACTATCGCGACGGCGCCTTGATGGATCGACGCGTGTTCGCCGATTTACGTCCGGAGGGGTTGCGACCCGATGGCCTGACCCTCGATGCCGAAGGCGGTGTCTGGATTGGGCTGAGTAATGGCGGCGCGGTACGTCGCTACGATGCCGACGGCGTGCTCAGCGAGGTGGTGGATGTGCCGGTGACCAAGGTGACCGCCTGCACCTTTGGTGGGGAGAACCTGGATCAGCTGTACATCACCACCAGTCGCGAAAACCTGGCGGACGAGGAGGAACCGGCGGCGGGATCGCTTTTCCTCGCTCACCCGGAGGTAAAGGGATTACCCACGCGGGAGTTTTCCGGCTAAATGCACGCCTCGTCCTCCGAGGGGTTTTGGCATCGGTACCGGGACATCGTGCATCACGGCACGAAATATGCGCCACCCTTTCAATATTTACGCGTCCCTAAAGTTGGGATAAACGTGGGGAGGGCACAGGTGGATAAGCAACAGCAGCACGAAGAGCGTGGCCGTGGGGATCACGAGAAACACGGCAAAATGGAGATGTCCGGCTACAAGAATCTGGCGCTGGCGCTCACCCTCAGTTTCCTCGTCATGTATCCGCTGACGATGATTTTCGTCGATCAGGGGAATCACTTTTACATTAATCTCAGTAACGCCTATATGGCGCTACTGATGGTTGCGCCAATGGGCCTGATTATGATGGCGGTGATGCGGAATATGTTTCCGAAGAAGGCGCTGAACATGGGGCTTGTGGCCGGGTTCGCAGCGTTGTTCGTGTTCGCGCTGCTGATGGGAAGGGCGCAGGTAGGCGTTGGCAACGATCAATTCCTGAAGGCGATGATTCCCCACCACTCCCGGGCGATTCTCGTCTGTGAGAACGCGAATATCACCGATCCGGATATCGAGCAGCTTTGCGGTGAGATCGTGAAGACGCAGGAAGAAGAGATCGCGACCATGGAAGCAATGCTGGACGATTAATGTAACGAGCTTATAGTCAGGAAACTGGCGGCCGGTATGTCCATCTGGGTATACCGGCTTGCTGCTTTTACCATTTCCCGGGTTGCTTCCAAACCTCGGTCCAGGTGACTGGCAGGTGCTCGCCGGTCCAGAATGGGGCCAGATTTGATGCTTCATGCTCCACCTCTGTTGCTTGCCCTGAGGTGAGAGGGTCAAATGCGGCGAGTAGAATCTGACCATCCTTGATACCCCAGATACCGGCCACGAAGCCATCGACCAGGAACGTGCTGGCGAACATCCCGTTTGGCGTGCCGATGATACGCCGATGTTCCTCGGAGATGATGCGGCGGCGATCCTTGTGGCCGAGCAGGGCGTTATCGAACCCCGGCAGGAATCGAACGGGCGCAGGCATGTTTGCGTCCGCAATCTCCAGCTCGGCCAGGTCATACAGCACGACGCCCACTTCGTCCTGATACCTGGCCAACTCATCGCCCATTGCTACCACGGTTGATTTGAGGTTGGTGACCCCGCTCCAGGCTGACATATCCGCCAGGCTTGCCGGCCCAAACGCTGCGAGATAGCGCCGGATCATCTCGTCCGTCGGGCCGACCATCTCCGCTATTGGCACGCTCAGCCATTCACTGGCCAGTGCCCATGTGGCGGTGTGGCTGCGTCCCCACACGCCCCGCGGCGTGGTCTGCACCAGTGGCAACAGGAACCGCCCGACCTGCCCGATGGCGCGGCGATCGATGTCCGGATAGATCTCTCCCAAATGATCCGCCAGCGCTTTCAGGGTGGATGGATTGGCAGTGAGGAATGCGCGGGTTTGGGCCAGGATGGGCTCGTACAGTTCCTGCGGCACCTGCTGCCCGTAGGCCAGACCGGGCAACGCGCGCAGGTGCAGGCTATAGGTCGCGGGGAAGAGCATCTGGTAATCGGCGGCGGTCACCAGGTGGATTGTGCCCCGCATCAGCGATGCCCGCACCGCCGAGCGATCGAGCAACATTTCCCCCAGTTGATCGTGCGAAAACCCCTCGATCCGGCTCCACAGCGCCAGGTAGGGGTCCCTGATGACCTGCGCCTGCAGCCCGGCCAGCGCACGCAACATATCCCCTACGTCCAAATCAGCCCGTTGCAGCAGGTGCTGTCGCTGTAAATGGGTGCGATTGAGTTCCCGCAATGTGAGCGTTCGAAGTGGCATATGGCCCTCCTTGCCAGCCACAATAGTTCCATAGTTGGGAGACGAAAATCGTCCGCATTCAACGGGGAGAAGGCATGCAGCAGATCATCGCACAGTGGGTCGATCGCCTTCGGCAGGAGTATCCGGATGCGATTGCCGTTGTGCTCAAGGGTAGTCATGCCCGGGGCGAGGCGGGAGCGTGGAGCGATATCGATTTCGATGTGCTGGTCAGCACGCCGGAGATCGAGATCTATCGCACCTGGATCGAGCCGGTAGGGGAGCGACTGGTGCACATCTCGGCGGCGGTGGAATCGCTGGCCGGTTGGCTGGGGGAAACCGGTGAGCCCGCGTCATGGAGTTTGGGACTGCCGACGATCGAGACCACCAGCCTGCTGTGGGCCGCATCGGATGAACTGCGGGCGCAGCTGGATCATCCTGCCCGGAGCCACCCGGCGGCCGAACCCGAGGTGGAGGATACGATGGAGGCGCTCGGCAAGATTCGCAGCGCACATGCCCGTGGCGATGATGTGGGCGTTTATGGCAGTGCGAACAAGCTGGCCACGCTGATTCCGACCATGCTCATCCCCATCAATCCGCATACACCGGTCTCAAACTCGCGGGCTGCGGTGACGGCGGTACTGGGCTGGCCAAACCTGCCCGCCGGGTTTGCCGAGGATTGGCTGCGCTGCATGGGGTATGTCGATACCCGTACACCGGCTACCACCGCAGCCTCGGCCGAACAATTGTTTAACAGTGTGCTGGCGATGCTTCCCGCCGATCCGGCCGTAGTCGGTGAGGATATCGCCCGGCTGTTGAGCGATGGGTTATTGCGACACTACCTGGACCAATTGGACGATTCCTTTGAAGTCTAGGTTTTGTCATTGCGCGAACGCAGCAGGATCTCGCGTTTTTCGTCAAATTCCTCGTTGGTCAGCTCACCGTTCGCATACCGTCGCTCCAGAATCTCCAGCGCGGTCGGCTGATCGCGACTGGGCGGTGATGTCGTGTCGTGAGTCGGCCGTTGGCCAAGGCTCCCGATCGCCCAAATGATCATGAGCCAGAAGGCGACCATCATGATGGTGCCAAACACCATCCACCAGCCCCATCCGTCTCCCATGTGCCACATCATGAAACCTCCTATCAAACGGGCCCGCTGCAGCCCGTTCCTGTCAACACCAGAGAGTCCCTGCTATACGGCATGAATCAACGCGATCGCACCATGGGCCGCATGGCCGAACGCGTGGTTAACGGCCGGGTACACACCCGGCTCATCAAGCGTGAACTCGACGCAAGCAGCATCGCCTGGTCCGATCGTGATCGATTGCAGGTCGAAAAGTTCATTTTTCGGGCTGGCATTAATGTACGCCCGGTCAAAAATCGTCCCAACGACGTGGAAGCTTGACCAGGTGTTGGGCCCCGCATTGACCACGAAGATGCGAACTGGCTCGCCGACGTTCACCTGGATCGGCTCATCGACGTACTGATTGGCGTGGCCATTGAACACCACGTAGTCCATGTCCTGTGCGCCCATCATCCGCTCGTAATCGGGGACCTTAATGCCATCCGGGCCGTCAGCCAGGTAGAAATCGCTCTGGATCAGGATGAGCTCCTGTGCCGGCGACCAGCCTTCCTTCGGATCCACAATCATTGCGCCGTACATGCCGGCGCCGATGTGCATCAACACATTTGGCGTCCCGCAGTGATACATGTATGCGCCCGGGTGTTTGGCCTCGAAGCTCCAGGTAAGTTCTTCACCGGGATTGATGGTGCGGAAATTTACATCGGGCGCGGTCTTGGCGGAGTGAAAGTCCAGGGAGTGATGGGCATTGGCGGCGGAATCCACCAGGAAGGTCACATTGACCATGTCTCCCTCCACCACGCGCAATGGGGGACCGGGGATGGTGCCGTCGTAGGTCCAGCCGGCGTAAGGAACGTCGTTGGCGATGAACACCGTAGCATCGCGGGCGGTCAGCGTGACGTCTTTGGTGCCTGCTTCCACGGACGGCAAGTAGGGATCGTAGCGGGTGAACGGAGTGATCTCGCCAGCAGCAACCGGGGCTTCGGTATGTTCGCCTTCATCGCTGCTGTGGCCACCGGCTTCTGGTGTGCCAGCCTCGTCGTGACCATGCGCCTCCTGGGC
>DJVD01000140.1:0-6352 GCA_002440805.1 Chloroflexi bacterium UBA6265 | reverse complement strand
CATTCCTTGCCATCGTCGCTCTGCATGAGTGCTACGGTTGACGATACCCCATGGGGGTATATGCAGTGTATCTACAGGATATCAGACGAAGTTGATCCTGACCCCGGCGATGCTGTCGGGAAAACCGCTCGAAACCTCATCCGAAGGTGTTCAGCCGCGATGCTCGTGTAGCTGCTGGTGGCCGGAATCACAGGGCAAGGGTGAGATTGGCACGCCGCATGTATGCTGTGATCACTGAAACAGGGCAGCAACGGGTGAAATGCGAGTAGAGTTTTTTCGGAGAGTGCGTATGTCCAATCAGCAGGAACTTGTGATTCGCGTGGTGGCGATGCCGGCGGATACCAATAGCTCGGGGGATATTTTCGGCGGCTGGCTGTTGAGTCAAATGGATCTTGCCGCCTGGGTGTGCGCCCGCAAGCTGACCCCGCATCGCCTTGTGACGGTGGCGCTGGATGGCGTGGTTTTCCACAAGCCGGTGTACGTGGGCGATTGCCTGCTCTGCTACGCCACCGTGGAGCGGATCGGCCGCACCAGCATCACGGTCCATGTCACCGCCCACGCCGAGCGGGTAAATGGCGGCGATGAAGTGGCCGTTACAGAAGGGCGGTTCACGTTGGTGGCGCTGGATAGCGATCGCAACCCGACGGCAATCCAGGGCTAGGCCAGCAACTCTTGCCGCAGCTCGTCAATGGCCCGATCCGGCAGCCCGTTGCGGCGTAGCCACTCCACGGCTGAGCCGTGTTGGTCGTCCAGGATTTGGAGGAATGTGCGGATGGTGAGTTCCTCGGCGCGGTCGTAACCTGCCGGTTGTACTGGCCAATCGTCATTTCGCGGTGGGGGATTCGCTTCCTCGGCGGCGTAGATGCCCTCCATATTGGCATCGGTGAGCACGTAGTCGGCGATGATCTCCGCCCGATCTACGCCAAGCGCGGAGTAGATAAGGGCTGCCGTGATGCCGGTGCGATCCTTGCCAGCGGCACAATGGAATACCGCTGGCAAATTCTCCCGGTTAGCCAGCGTTTCCACCACCCGTACGAACCGGTCGGGCCAGGTGGTGAGGATCAGTGCGTAAAGCTCGCCCAAATTGGGTGGTAAGGGCGTTCCGGCAGGGACCACCGGAGCTTCGGTAGTTACGGGAAGATGAATGTGGCGGGCCCCAAGTTCTACCAACTTCGCCTGGCCCAGGAACGCGATCTCCTGCTGTAAGCGAAGGTCGACAACGCTGGTTATGCTGTATGCGCGCAGTACCTCGAGGTCAGCTTTGGTCAGGCCGTGCAGCGCATCTGCCCGGAAAAGCCTGCCAGTTCGAACCTGGTAGCCATCGGTGGTCGGCACCCCGCCCATATCGCGCATATTGAACGCGCCTTCAAGGACGAGGTGTCGACGATGATGAGGTGAAGACATGGCCTTCTCCTACGCCCCCAGGCGGACACTGTGGAACTCCACATCAATTCAGGCGTCCGGCCTGGAGCGGATTCTCGGCACGCATGATGAGACGGTCTACCGTGCCATTCTCCTCGCCGTCCTTCACGTAACGCAGTACGTAGTGTGGCCAGGCATTTGGACCAACATTAAAGCCGTTCACCCGCATCCCAAACGGCTCATCTGGTGTTGGATGGAAGTAGGTGGTCCACGATTCTGTGCCCTCAATGGCAAGCATGCTGCCCACCAAATCGGAACTTTCCTTCATTGCGATCGGTTCATCGAAGGAGATATCCAGCTCGTATACCCATTTGCCTACCAACCAGAGACCGGGAATCGGCGGATTATCCACAATATAGGCGAGCTTGTCGTCCCGTTCGGTCAGGGAGTAGGTCATAAACCAGTTTTCCAGGTCGCTGGATGCCCCAGGCTGACCGAAGGTGCGAGTGATGGGATGGACGTTGAAGCTTTCCATCCCGACCTGGGTGCGGAGGATATTCCACGCGCCCACCGGTGAAATGCTGCTGCCGCCGGCATCCTCATCGACCACGATCACATTGCCAGAGCGGCGAAGGTCTGCGGCCAGGCCCTGGCTATGCCACACCCCCACATGGAAGTTGTGTCGATTGGGATTCAGGCCGCCAAGGTGCATGACGGGATTGTAGGTGACCGCATCATCGCGCAGGAATCGACTCCAGCCGATGACGGTCCTGCTGGATGGCAGGCCACCACCGGGAAGCGGGGAGAAATCGATCGCTACCCTTTCGGCGATGTCGGTATTGTTGGTATCGACCCAATAATCGGCGAGTTGATCGTTCGGATTGCCATAGACAAAGAACCTGTCTTCGAGGCGGCTGCCACCGAATTCCATTGAGAAGATGGTGAGTTTGTCGCCGATGCGGGCATGGAGCGCCTGACGCCCCAGCAGCGAAGCAGGAGAAAGCATCGGCATCAGGCCGAGGGCGGCGGTTGAACGGAGGAAGTGGCGACGAGTGAGCATGGTGACTCCCTTCAAGGCAGGTGGAACTGTTTCAGGCGGCGTGTTAATGCTCGGTGTATTCCTTGTAACGCCCAATGTCAAGTGATGGTTTCGGGAAATGATGCCCCTGGAGCCGTGAATATTGTCCTGGCCCGTTTGGGCCAATAGCAAACAGGGCCTACAATCACAATCAGAAGGAAGCGCGACATGTCGCGCTCATGCCAGTTTGCCCCGAGGAAGGAATTCGTCACGTGATCGCATTATTGGAAGCGCATCGAGCNNAAGCCCGAGCAGGGGCTGGTCACCGCGATCCTGGCCGGCATCATCGTCACTATTTTCGGTGGTAGTCGGGTCCAGATTGCCGGTCCCACCGGTGCCTTTGTGGTGATCCTGCTGGGAATCCTCAACCAGTACGGATTTGCCGGGTTGCAAACAGCCACGATTATGGCCGGGGTGATCCTTGTGATCATGGGCCTGTTCAAAATGGGAGCGGTAATTCGCTTTATCCCGGCCCCGGTGATCGCCGGCTTCACTGCCGGAATCGGCGTGGTGATCTGGATCGGGCAATGGCCAGCGTTTTTCGGCATCGACACTCCCGAGAGCGAACACCTGTACGGAAAGCTGCCGGAACTCGCGCGTTCACTGGCCCATCCACATATCGCCACTACATCGCTGGCCGTGCTCGGGTTGCTGCTCGTCATTTTCCTGCCCCGGGTACCAAAACTGCACAAGGTGCCATCGCCGCTGGTGGCCATGGTGATTGTGACGCTGGTGCAATCGGTGGCGAAGTTCGATGGCGTGGCTACCATTCAAAGTACCTTCGGTGGCATCTCCGCCGAGTTGCCGCAATTCCAGTTCCCTTCCACCAGCGTCACTACCGCTATCGACTTGCTTGGGCCGGCGTTTAGTATCGCCATGTTATGTGCAATCGAGAGCTTGCTCAGCGCCGTCGTTGCCGATGGCATGACAGGGCAACGCCATGACAGCAATCAGGAGTTGATCGGGCAAGGACTGGCGAATATCGCCGTGCCAATGTTTGGCGGTATAGCAGCCACCGGAGCCATTGCCCGCACCGCTACCAACATCCGCAATGGCGGCACCAATCCGATCGCCGGCATCGTCAGTTCGCTCACACTGGTGTTGATTATGCTGGTCGTGGCTCCGCTGGCTGGCCAGGTTCCCCTGGCGGCCCTGGCCGCAATTCTCTTTGTGGTGGCGTGGAACATGAGCGATGTACGCCATGTAGTGCGCATGGTGCGGCGGGCCCCCGTGGCCGATGTCGCCATCCTGGGGATCACGTTCCTTCTCACCATCGCCACCGACCTGGTGATCGCGGTGAATGTAGGCGTATTGCTGGCGACCTTGCACTTCCTTAGGCGCATGTCCGCCTCGGTGGAAATCACGTCGACCTCCATGGAGCACGAAGATCTGCTCGCCGACGATGTCGTCATATTCGCCATCGACGGCCCCTTCTTCTTCGCCGCTGTGGATAGCTTCGAGCGCGCCCTGCTGCACTCGAATACCGAACCGAAGGTAGTGATTGTGCGGCTGCTGCGCGTGCCGTTTATGGATATCACCGCGATTCATGCGCTGGAAACCATGATCACGGGCCTGCGCACATCTGGCGTGTGGATCGTGTTCTGCGAGGCCAATGCCCGCGTAAGCGGCAAGCTTCGCCGGGCGGAGGTCACCGATCGTGAAGGCGTGTGGCTGGTCGACGAGTTGCACGATGCCCACGCCCTTGCCCATGAACTCATTGGTCGCGATGAAGCGTTGATCCAGCAGCGGGACCGCCGAGGCTAATCCTGGCCCCGGAGGTTTTGCTCCACCGTGAGCATCAGGCTTTTCACTCCGAGCTCGCCGGGTTCAAGCACATATTTTGCCAAGATGCTTTGTCTGTTCGGATCAAACCCGGCGAGGAACTCGCTGGAGAAGGCCACCATTTTATCCAGCGCAATCGATCCTGCGCCGGTCAGGATCTCGTACACGTTGGTGGGCACGACATCGTCCGGGCAGAGCCAGGTGATGAGATCCAGCGCGCCCGCCTCATCCAGCTCGCCGGAGACCCAGATGTTGCGGGCGAAATCGTCTTGACCGAAATCGATGTAGAGTGCGGTTCCCGATTGCGGCTCGGCGAAATTGAGGAATGCCTGTCCCTCGGGCAGTTCTTCATACATCGATCGCACATCGGCCAGCGTCAGGCCAATGCCGCCGGACGTGACGGCATTTTGAGCCGCCCCCGACAGTCGAGGACGGGCGACGGCTCCGGCAGAGGCGGAGATGAAGAGGGCACGGCGGGTGAGTAGCATGGGCTCCACCTTTCGAGTTATTCGGCCAGTTCCATACTTATGAGGAGATCGCGCGCGATTTCCGGCTCGCCAGGCAGCAATGTGTACTTCGCCATCAGTTTGGCGCGTCGTCCCGCGATGCCTTCGATGGCCTCGCTGCGCAGGATTTCGACATTGAGTGTGGCCAGGGACCCGGCATACGCCGCCATGCCGAAGCGGTGCTCAATGGAGGCATCGGTTGGCGAGAGTTGGGCAATGAGAAGGGCCAGGGTGTCCGTTTCCAGTTGGCCAAACACCCAAATGGTTCTGGCAATGTCATCGTCTCCAAAATCGATGAACAGGGAGGTACCCGTTTCCGGTTCGGCGAAGCTGCCGTATTCCTGGCCAACTGGCAACTCTTCATAGAGTGCCTGAACTTCCGCGAGTGACAATCCGATTCCCCCGGAAGCCATTCCTGCCTCGGGTGTCGCCTGCAGGGCAGGGCGAGCGGTGGCGAGGAGCGGGGCAGAAATGAGGAAACTGCGGCGGTTAAGCAACATGGTGCTGGCCTTTCCGGTGATTCAGGTGATGTACTGACTTCCATCATACAGATTTTGTGGCCAATATCGACGCTGCCCCGCGCAATCGTGAGCGCTGCGTCTTCACACCCGCTGGCATCCCTCTACAATGAATCCAGCGACATTTGCGTAAATCAGAAAAGGCGGATCACATCATGTCCAATATCGTACGAATGGGAATCGTCGGCGCGGGCACCATTGCCCAACGCGGCATCATGCCGCACCTCGCGCTGGATGACATGAAGGACAAGGTGAAGCTGCAAAGCGTGTGCGATCCGGTTCCGGGCCGGGCGGCGGCCATGGCCGAGAAGTTCGATATGCCCCACAGCTCGGAATCCTATGAAGAACTGCTGGAGAAGGGCGATGTCGACGCGGTCTCCATCTGTACGCCGATCGGCCTGCATTACGAGCAGGGGATGATGGCGCTGCAGGCCGGCAAGCATATCCACTTCAACAAAACCATGACCACCACCGTGGCCGAAGCGAACGAACTCATCGACCTCGCCAACAGCAAGGGCCTGAAAATCGTCGCCAGCCCGGGTGAAGTGCTGCGGCCGCAGGTGCAGGCCGTGCGCCGCGCGATTCAGGAAGGCAAGATCGGTATCCCGGTGTGGGCCATTGCCGGATCCGCATTCGGTACTTATCACCTCGATGAGCCAGAGCGCCAGCAACAGGGCAGCGGCCCGGCAATCGATCCAAGCTGGTATTTCCGCAAACCCGGTGGCGGCCCCCTGTACGATGTATCGGTGTATGCCTTCCATGGCCTGACAACCGTGCTTGGCCCGGCAAAACGAGTGACCGCAGTGAGCGGCATCGTGGTGCCGGAACGATCGTTCGCCGGCAAAACCGTAAAAACCGAGGCCGATGACAACACCGGAATCCTGATCGACTTTGGTAGTGGCCTGTTTGCACTTGGATTTGGTACGGCGGCAGGATCACCGAACTGGTGGTTCACCGGCACCTACTTTGGTACTGAGGGCAAGATCGAGGGCTTCGAAGTTAACGGCGAGGAACTGGATTACCCTGAGCGACCACTTTCCGATGAGGTCGGCGGCGGCGTGAAGGGCGCGCAAATGACCTTGCCGCACGTGAAGGGCGCCCATCGC
>DJVD01000287.1:3789-10371 GCA_002440805.1 Chloroflexi bacterium UBA6265 | reverse complement strand
CCGTTTTGGTTTATCGCTGCTTGACAGTGCGTTGGAGTTACGGCGATTCTGGGGGCAATCGACGCCTCACCTGTGCGATCTCTCCCTGGGGGACTATCCATGCCACACGTATTCCCGTTTTATCGCTTTGCCGGCACCCACCGGGAAATTGGCCAGCAGTATGGCGAAGCCTGCCGCGACCTCATCCTGCAGCATCGCGACAAGGCGCTTGATCGCCTCTACCGCAAGAACAACCTCAGCTACGAGGAAATCACAGAGCGAACACTCTGGTATCGACCGTGGGTAGAAGGCATTGCGCCGTTCTTCTGTGAGGAGATTGCCGGACTGGCTGAAGGCGCTGGCATTACGGAGGCGGAGGCGTGGCTGCTGCAACTGCGTGCCGAAGTGGCCATTGTCGAGCACGATGAAGCTGGCGACGAATGCACCAGTTTCGCGATCGAGCCATCGGCCACGAGCGATGGTGTTGGCATGGTGGGTCAAAACGCTGATCTGCCGCCGTTCTATCGCGATATCGCGGTGGTGGCGGAAATGCAGTTCGATGACATCCCGAACATCCTCATGCTGCTCCCGGCAGGGCAACTGAGTTACCTGGGCATTAACGATGCCGGTATGGGGGTTTCCGCGAACTTTCTCACGTGCGATGGCTGGCGGGTGGGTGTGCCGCGCTATTTCTACTCGAGGCTTGTGCTTACTCAGGAGAGCGTGGATGCTGCCGCCTCGCTGATCGAAGGATTGCAGCGGGCGTCATCGCGCAACCTGATCATGATTGATGGCAGCGGTACGGCGCTCGACCTGGAAAACACCACCACCGAACATGCCCGGATCTACGCGGAGAACGGGATTATTGCCCACGCCAACAACTACCAGGCCCCCGCGTTGCAGCACGCCGAGCGCTCGAAAGGCATTGGCCTCACCAATTCGAGGGCGCGAGTGGCATCCATGCGTTCAATGCTGGATGCGCGCCATGGATCGCTCAATGCTGAAGTCATGAAAGATGTGCTCACTGACCGCACCGATCCGCGGGCCTGCGTGAATCGTCACGAGGGCGACATCCCCGAACTGGATTCGATGACCTTTGCCAGCATGATCATGCAACCATCGCTCGGCAAGATGGATATCGCCGTCGGTCCGCCCGACGAGCATCCCTATCGTGAATATGCATTCGGTATGGCGGCCGACGCGTAATCTTTCCGGGTGACGCTCCGCTGATAAACCCGTGCTATTCTGATGGCACGTTCAACGATGATCGCGAAAATTGGTGCTGCTCCGGCGCAATTGGCGGGGTGTGCATGTGGTGAAAGGTATCCACCATGGATCAGCCAACGGGCAATATTCGTCGACTTTACGATGCGCTTCAGGCCGGGGTGATTGATCGTCGCCAATTCATCGCTCGCTCCACCGCGCTCGGCATTGGCAGCGGGATGGCCATGTATCTGGCTAGTGCCGCTGCCCAAACGCCGGTGGCGTCGCCAGAGGAAGGTGGTGCCAAAGGTGGTGGCGGGCTCGAAAGTGCCGTCCCGCGTGCCGAAGCGCCAGCCGACCAGGTGCGGGGAGCCGGTGGTGAACTTAAGATATTGCAGTGGCAGGCACCAAGCCACTTGCTGGCGCACCAGGCCAGTGGTGATAAGGATACGCTTGCCTCGTGCCTCGTTTCCGAACCATTGATGTTCTACGGGCAGGATGCCGGGTTGCTGCCTAACCTGGTGTCGGTGGTCCCATCTATCGCCAATGGTGACCTCGCGGATGATCTCACGAGTGTGACGCTGCGCCTGAAGGAAGGTGTTGTCTGGAGCGATGGCGAGCCATTCTTGGCGGCCGATGTGGTTTTCACCTGGGAATGGGTAACCAACGAGGACAACGGCAGCACCAGCGTGGAAATCTGGGGACGTATCAGCGCCATGGAAGCCGTGGATGATCTCACGGTGCAGGTGACATTTGCCGCCCCGAATCCGCTCTGGTACCAGCCATTCACCGGCAACAGTACCGGAACCATTTTGCCGGCCCACCTGCTTGCGGACGCCGATCAGGACACAATGGATGCATTCCGATCATCGCCCATAGGTACCGGTCCCTATGTGGTCAGCCAGTTCGACGTCAATGACCAGGTAATCTATGCCGTCAACGAAAATTATCGCGAAGCGAACAAGCCCTTTTTCAGCACCGTCTTTTTGAAAGGTGGTGGCGAACCGGCTGCGGCCGCCCGAGCCGTGCTGGAGACCGGTGAGTTTCACTACGCCTGGTTCCTGGCTATCGATTCCGACTTACTGGCGGAACTTCAAAAGGGTGGAGCGGGCAAGCTTCTCCTTTTCTCCCAGGGATATGCCGAACGACTGCACCTGAATCATTCCGATCCTAATAAAGAGGTGAATGGCCAACGCAGCGAGATGAACACCCCGCATCCGTATCTCTCGGATCCAGAGGTGCGCCGCGCCATTGCGCTGGCCATTAATCGTCAGTTGATCGTGGATGAACTGTTCATCCCGGATAGTATCGAGCAGCCGGCCAAGGATATCTTCACGGGTATCAGTTCCCTGGAATCACCGAATACCGAATTGGTCTTCGATCCCGAACTCGCCAAACAGGTACTCGAAGATGCCGGCTGGGTAACGGATGGTGATGTGCGTGCCAAAGATGGCGTGCCGTTGAACATGGTGTATGTATCCACGACGAACCAGCTGCGCCAGAAAGTGCAAACTGTGGTGAAGGCGAACCTTGAAGCAGTNNGACCAGAACACCGGGCACTTCTATTACGATGCCAACATGCACCAAACCGCTGCGGGTGCGCCCACGCCGATTACCTTCGTGCAACGCTGGTATGCGGGACCCAATGGCGAGAATATCGCCCAGGCCTCCAACGACTGGTCGCGATCGAACCAGGTCAGGTATCGCAATGATGAGTACGACGCCCTGTTCGAAGAGGTGAGCGTCGAAACGGATGCAGCCCGGCAAATCGAGCTGTTTATCCAGATGAACGACCACCTGATCGACAACAATGTGCTGGTCCCACTGGTGGCGGTAGCCGAGCGATCGGCATGCGCGTCGTGGTTGAACGAGGACATGATCCAGCTCGGTCCATTCGGCCTGGATTACTGGAACATCGCCAATTGGAGTGGTGACGTCAGCAGCTAGCTATCAACTGTGCGAATGCCGGGCCTGACCCAGCGGGGTCAAGGCTCGGCATTTGCTCTGCCACAATACTTCCTTGACGAAAGTTGCTAACTTCCGGTAAGCTCATGGTCCGGCCTTGCGATACGCACAGGGCCGATGATTTTGAACCCGACTGCCCGGAGGTAGTGAATGTCTGTTCCCTTGACCACACTTGTCGCCCAATTGGAGCGTGGCTCCCTCTCCCGCCGCGATTTCATGCGCAAGGCCAGCGCCCTCGGTGTCAGCGCTGCCGGGGCCTCCTGGCTTGCCGCTGGCGGGAATCCGGCTGCCGCCCAAACCCCCGTGGCGTCTCCCCCGGTGGGCACACCGGCTGCATCGCCGGTGGCTGGCGCATTTGAAGCACCAACGTTTGGTACTGAAGGTCTTGAGCGCGGCGCCGCTGGCGAACTTCGTATTCTCTGGTGGCAGGCGCCGACTGTCCTTAATCCGCACCTGAATGGCGATGCCGGCACCCAGTTCGTACTCGAGCCACTGTTGGCCTACGCCCCGGATTCCAGCATCGTGCCAGTGCTGCTGCAGGAGACCCCGACCGTGGCCAATGGCCTGCTGGCCGAGGATTTTTCCAACGTCACACTCGTGTTGCAGGAGGGCTTGCTGTGGAGCGATGGCACGCCGGTAACCGCCCGCGATATCCAATTCACGTGGCAGTGGATCACCACGCCCGCCAACTCCAGCACCAGCTTCAACCAGTGGAGCGCGATCAGCGACATCGAGGTGGTGGATGACCTCACCGCCAAGGCAACATTTGGTGCCCCGGCCGTGAACTGGTACGATCCGTTCACCAATGATCTTATCGGTGCCCTGCTGCCAGCCCACGCGTTCGACGATGATCCGACCAATCCCAACGATGCGTTCCAGACCGCTCCGATTGGTACGGGTCCATACGTGCTCGAATCCTTCACGCCGAACGATCAGGGCGTGTATGTGATCAACGAGAACTACCGTGAGCCGAACAAGCCGTACTTCAGCCGCATCGTGGTAAAGGGCGGTGGCGATGCCGTCGCCGCCGGACGTGCCGTGCTTCAAACCGGCGATTTCGACTGGGCGTGGAATATCCAGGCCGATCCCGATGTACTCGCCGACCTCGAGAACGGCAGCCGCTTTGGCTACCTGTTCCAGACCACCGGTGTCACGCGTGAGGCGCTTTACATCAACTTCTCCGATCCTGATACCGAGGTGGATGGCCAGCGTTCGCAGAAGGACACGCCGCATCCAATTCTCTCGGACAAGGCTGTCCGCGAAGCCATTGCCCTGGGCGTTGACCGTGCCCTGATCGCCGGCGAGTTGTACGGTGATGCCGAACTTGTTCCGTCCAACAACCTCACCGGTATTGAGTATTACGATTCACCGAACACGACCTGGGAATTCAGTCCGGAAAAAGCTGCGCAGGTTCTCGAAGATGCTGGCTGGACGCTTGATGGCGAAACTCGTTCTAAGGATGGCGTCGAGCTTTCGCTTGACCTCATTGCCAGCGTGAATCCGGTTCGCCAGAAGACGCAGGCCATTATCCAGCAGAACCTGAAGAATATCGGCATCAGGCTCGAGATCCCCCAGGTGGATAGCACGGTGTTCTTCGATTCCACCGCTGGCAACGATCAGAGCCTGTACAAGATGTACTTCGACATCGGCCTCTGGAGTTCTGGCCCGAATACCAAGATTCCGGTCACCTGGATGAGCAACTGGTACGCCGGTGAGGATGATGCCAACATCAGCCAGAAGGAAAACAACTGGCAGGGCTACAATGTACAGCGCTGGCGCAATGCCGATTTCGATGCCGCCTTCGAGGCGCTTCGCAGTGCATCCACCGAAGACGAAGCCCAGCAGTTGTTGTGGGAACTCAATGATCTCACCATCAACGATTACGCGGTGATCCCGTTGGTGCTGCGCCCGTTCTACACAGCGATCTCGAACCGCCTTGAGCTTCGCAATCAGGCATTCGAAAACCCGTTCTCCGGATATTTCTGGAATATCGAGAACTGGGTGCTGGCGGAGGGCGAAAGCCCGCGCTAACCCACCTCCCAACAACCTCTCCCCGGTCAGCCGGGGAGAGGTTTCTGGTTTTAACAGGTGTCCTGCCGGGAGTACATCATGCCAGCAACCGGGTCGAACAGGTCATTTGGTGCATCGAGATAGTTCTGTCACATGGCCGGGGTATCCGGGTAGCGCACGAGTGGATACTATGAACGTCTGGTAGCCTGGATTGATCGCACGATGTGGAGCCCATCCGATGACCACTCTCAAATCCCTCGTCACCGACCTGCGTGCCGGGCGCATCGATCGACGCCAATTCCTGGCCGCCGCCGGGGCCGTCGGTGCCTTCCCCGCCATTGCCGAGCGTGTCGCCGCGCAAACTCCGGTCGCTACGCCGGTGGGTATCGAATCGCGGCCGGCCGTTGGCACCGCGGATCAGGAACGTGGGCAGGATGGAACGCTGCGGGT
This sequence comes from Chloroflexi bacterium UBA6265, assembly GCA_002440805.1. Taxonomy (GTDB): domain Bacteria; phylum Chloroflexota; class Chloroflexia; order Thermomicrobiales; family UBA6265; genus UBA6265. The sequence continues at coordinate 4,764 of DJVD01000287.1, read as the reverse complement.
GATCATCTGGCAGGCGCCCACCGGCGCTGCGCCGCACAGCGCCCTGAGCGATAAGGATTACCTCGCCGCCGCCCCGGTGATTGAGCCGCTGCTGCACTATGCCGCCGATGGCACGCTGGTGCCAAACCTGGTGGAATCGGTACCCACGATCGAGGATGGCACCCTGGCTGAGGATGCTTCCTGGTGCCAACTCACCTTGCTGGAAGGCTTGCTGTGGAGCGATGGAACCCCGGTCACGTCGGCAGATATCGTATTCACCTGGCAATGGGTCACCACGGCATCGAACGCAGCCACCTCTGCAGGCGTTTGGGAGCGCATCGGCAGCATCGAGGAAATAGACGATCGCACCGTGCGCGTGGCGTTTACTGATCCAACGGTCACCTGGTTTGAGCCATTTGCCGGCAACTACGATGGCAATCTCTACCCGGCCCATAAGTTTGGTAACGACCCGGCCAACAAGAGCGAGGCGTTCGTCACCGCGCCCGTTGGCACCGGCCCGTTTGTGCTGCAGCGTTTTGTTGCCAACGATTCGGCAAGCTATGTCGCCAATGCCAATTATCGTGAGCCCACCAAACCAGCGTTCGCTCGCCTGGAACTCAAAGGCGGCGGCGATCCAACCGGTGCTGCCCGCGCTGTATTGCAGACAGCCGAGATGGATTATGCCTGGAACGTGCAGGTGGAACCGGCTGTGTTGGCGCAAATGGTAGGAGAGGGGACACACGGCAATGTGTACAGTGCTGGCGGCACAACGGTGGAGGGACTGAACTTCAATTTCAGCGATCCTGCCAAAGAGGTGGATGGCCAGTTCTCCCACAAAGACACGCCTCATCCGATTTTCAGCGATATCGCCGTTCGGCGGGCGCTGAACCTCGCGGTGCCACGACAGCTCATCGCCGATGAGCTCTATGCCGAGGGCGAACAACCAACGGCCAATGTGCTGGCCGGTCTTGAGTTGTTCGAATCGCCGAACACGAG
>DJVD01000287.1:1096-3761 GCA_002440805.1 Chloroflexi bacterium UBA6265 | reverse complement strand
ACATTGATGACCTCAGTTTCCTCTGTGCGCCAGAAAACCCAGGCGATTATCAAGGAGTCGTTTGGGCAAATCGGCGTAAAAATCGCCATTGAGTCGATTGATGCCGCCATCTTCTTCGATTCCACGCCTGGTAACAACCAGAACTTCTATCACATGTACTGGGATATGGATCTGTGGACCAATGGCCCATATTCGCCGATTCCGGTGACGTGGATGAACCGCTGGTACGCAGGTCCTGATGGTGAGAACATCGCACAAGCCGAGAATGAGTGGCAGCGCGATAATACCCAGCGCTACCAGAACCCGGAGTACGACGCGCTCTATGAGGAATTGTTGCGGGAGACAACGATGGAGGCGGCAATCGAGCAGTTGATTGCGCTCAACGATGTGCTGATCGCCGATGTGGCCCACATCCCGATCGTTAACCGCTCGGTGGGCACGTACGCGCTTGCCAATCGCATTCGGAACGAGAATCTCGCCAACGGACCATCATTCGTCCTGCCATTCTGGAACCTGGCCAACTGGAACCTGAACGTTGGCGAGGAGCCCATCGACTAACCACCTAACGCTTGCACTACGTAGGCCTTGTCACAGGAGCGGCACAGATCCGCGGATGGGTGGTTCTGTCGACACTCCCGAAAGCAAGGCGGGCGAAACGGATCGGTTCCTGGCTACATGGAACCAGCCTGTGCCGGTCCACTCGGTGATGCGGCTCCACCAGGTGGCACGCATTCACCTCGTTGCGAGGCATGTCTGCGGAAGCATTGTTGGGCTATGAGGTAAAACGGGGAGGCGTCAAGCCTCCCCGTTTTCGTTCGTTTTGGGCATCACATGCAGAGGCCACAGCACCCGAATATGCACCGGATCTCCCGGGGAGTACACGATGTGGGCGGGGCAGCGGGCCACAACGATGAGGCCGGAAGGGAGTTGAATTTCCAGCAACTGGTCCTTGCCGAAGAAGACAACGTTCTTCACTCGCGGTGCACTGAGGGTGCCTGCGGGCGCGGGATCCACGGTTACGGATTCCGGCCGCAGCATCACCGTTTCATGACTTCCGATCTCGAGACCGGCATCCTGGATCGGTAGCACACCGATTTCGGTTTCGATGCCCTCGCTGGTAATCACACCTTCGATGAAATGGGCATCGCCCACAAACCTGGCCACATCTTCCGTGGCTGGCTGTTGATAGACCGTGTGGGGGGTATCGTACTGGCGCAATGCGCCATCCAGCAGCACGGCAACGCGATCGGACATGCTGAGGGCTTCTTCCTGGTCGTGCGTGACCAGGATTGCAGTGGCACCGGCATCGCGGATAATGCGGCGGATATCGGCGCGCACGTGCGCTCGCAATCCGGGATCAAGATTGGAGAATGGCTCGTCCAGCAGCACAATGCCAGGCTTGGGAGCCAGCGCTCGCGCCAAGGCGATCCGCTGTTGCTGGCCACCGCTGAGCTGATGTGGCATGGCGTCGATCCAGTCGAGCATGTCCACCGCCTCAAGGGCTATCTTTACCAGCCCGGCGCGATCACCCGAGCGCGGCAGGCCAAAGGCGACATTTTCCTTGACGCTGAGATGGGGGAAGAGGGCGTAATCCTGGAACACCATGCCCACCTTGCGTCGCTCGGGGGCCACAGAGATATTGTTCTGCACCACGATGCGGTTGCCGATGCGGATTTCACCGGCATCGGCATCCTCAAACCCGGCGATGATGCGCAGCAAGGTGGTTTTGCCACTGCCGCTTGGCCCCAGCAAGGCGACGAATTCGCCATCAGCGATGTGAAGATCAATGGTTTTCAGGACGCGCGCGCTGCCGAAGGATTTCGTGATCCCCGAGATATGGAGCATGCTGCTAGTACCTTCCCGGATTGGGTTTGGATTGGCGGCCGACGAGGAGCGCGGTGGGAATTGCCGAGAGCGCGATCAGCACCAGTGCCGAAATCGCGGCACTCCCGTACTTGCCGGTACCGGTTGCTGTCCAGATATCGGTGGCCAGAGTGGTGAAACCGGTGGGACGCAACAGCAGCGTAATTGGGAGTTCCTTCATCACCGTCAGGAACACCAGCGCGGCGCCCGCGGCAATGCCTGGTCGGGCCAGCGGCCAACTTACGCGTCGCATGCTTTCGTACAGGTTACAGCCGAGGCAGCGTGATGCTTCTTCGAGATGTGGATTAATCTGCAGCAACGAGCTCTTGGTGCTGCCAACGCTTTCCGGGATAAGGCGAATCGAAAGCGCAATGATCAGCAGGGCCAGTGTCTGGTAGATGGGCAGCAAAAGCCGGGTGCCCATAAAGACAAATGCCAGCGCGATCACGATCCCTGGCAAGGCATAGCCAACATAGGTGAGACGTTCGATCAGCCTGCTACGCATATCCGGGAATCGGGCGGCCATATAGGAGATCGGCATGGCCAGCGCCGTCACGCAGACGGCCACAAGGGTGGCCAACAGCAACGAGTTGCCCAGGGATGCCAACAGCCGGCCGTAGCCATCACTGGTGCTTGCCCCATCGACTGCCCAGTAGGCGAGGGCGCCAACCGGAATGCCGATGCTGAGGATTGTGATCAGCGATGTCAACACCAGCGCCAGGGGTTGGAATCGCCCCAGCTTCACGGGCTTGGGAACGCGCGGGGTGCCACTGCCAATGCGATGATAGCGGGCCTCGCGGCG
>DJVD01000287.1:0-1042 GCA_002440805.1 Chloroflexi bacterium UBA6265 | reverse complement strand
CCGAAATCGCTGATGGCGTAGAGCATGCTCAGCAGCACGCCGGCAGCAATGGCTGGTTTCAGGCGTGGAACGGTGATGCTCAGGAAGGTACGCACCGGACCGCGACCAAGGCTCATAGCGGCTTCTTCCAGCGCCGGATCCATGCGCGAGATCATGCTGCGCACGGTGAGGAAGACATAGGGGTAGGTGAGCAGCGAAAGCAACGCCCAGGCACCGAAAAAGCCATAGATGCTGGGCAAACGTTCCACGCCGAGTGGTTCCAGCCAGCCCTGCACGAATCCTCGCGGCCCGAGGGCGCCAATTACTGCCAGCGCGCCGGCGTACGATGGAATCACAAGCGGTAGCGCCAGCACGGTTGCCCATACCCGGCGGAATTTGAGATCGGTGCGCGTCACCAGCCACGCCAACGGTACGGCGATTGCCGACGTCGTAATGCCGACGGCTACCGCCAGGCGGACGGTGTTCCAGAACACAGCAGCGGTGCGAGCGCGGAACACGAGGCCCCAAACATCGCTGCCAGCTTCGGACGCGCGAATGACCAGGTACAGAATGGGAGTCAGGAGCAGCAACCCAATCAGCAGGGATGGGCCCCACAATCGCAAGGGAGCGGTTTGAGCCGACCGCCGGCGAAAACCACCCTGACGACCAAACGGAATCCGTTCGGTCGTCAGGTGGGGTATAGGACTGGAGGTGCTTTCCGACTTAATCAGGACAGGCTCCTAGATCAGGCCAAGCTCGGTGAGGAGGGCAACGGTGCCTTCCAGGTCGTCAAGGTCGTTGAGGTTGACGTCTGGCGTCTCGTACTCGTCCAGCGGCGGCAGTTCGGCGGCAGGTGCGACGCCGGAGGCCAACGGATACTCGGCCGTTTCTTCGGCGAAGTAGTGCTGGGCGTGTTCGCCAAGCAGGAATCGGACAGCGATTTCGGCTGCAGCTTCCTGGCCGCTGTTCGCGACAATGCCAACACCGGCAACATTGATCATGCCACCGATATCGCCGTTCAGGAAGTAGTGATTCTGAGCAGTCAGATCCGGGTTCTCTGCCA
>DJVD01000247.1 GCA_002440805.1 Chloroflexi bacterium UBA6265 | reverse complement strand
ATCGACATTAATTGATTTCCGAGGATTTCCCCGCCGGTATGTAGCGACACTGTCCATCAGATGCCAATGTATCCTTCGACCGACTTCCCTATTTTGCCGCTGCGATACCAATACTCCAGCGAAAGGTGAATGTGGGCCAGGATTGATGCGGGGTGTGTAGCGGCAGCGTCCTGACGGGCGCCATCGAGGATATCCCCCGTCAGGGCAAGCGCAGCAAGCGCTTCCTCAGCCGAATCCATCGCTGCGATATGCAGGAGCCGCCCGTCTTCCACCAGGGTGAGCATAGCCTGGGACCACGATGCGTTGCCGAGGTGCTTGCCTACGCGTCGCACTGACTCGGCGATAATATCGTCCACCACGCGTGATTCGTCATGCGTGTCCCAGGTATCGAACTCGATTTTCCCCATCATTGAGGCATTGATCGCAGGCAAATCGACAATTCCTGGGACGGCCACGGTGGAACCCGTGAGGATTGCCCGTCGCTGCGCATTGGCGATCACAGCTTCGTAATTGGAGATGGTCATCCGCACCGAAACACCGCTGCGTGAATTAACGTTCGGGTGGTTGCGGGCCACATGCGAGATATTGGCGATGATGTCCCGCAAAAATTTTGGCACCACTACGTCTACGCCGGGAACGGAACTGGTGGCCTGTTCCTGGTCGACGATATCGAGTTCCTGCGATGTGGTCGCCGGGTAATGCGTACGAATCTGTGATCCGAATCGGTCCTTGAGCGGTGTGATAATGCGGCCGCGATTTGTATAGTCCTCAGGATTCGCGCTCGCCNNGCCGCGATTTGTGTAGTCCTCTGGATTGGCGCTGGCAACCACCATGATATCGAGCGGAAGACGCACGGTGAATCCCCGGATTTGGACATCGCGCTCTTCCAGGATGTTGAGCAACCCCACCTGGATGCGCTCGCCGAGATCAGGTAGTTCATTGATGTTGAAGATGCCCCGGTTCGTGCGGGGAATGAGTCCGAACGCCATGATCTCCTCATTGGAAAGATAACGACCTTCGGCGATTTTGATGGGATCCACTTCACCGATGAGGTCGGCTATCGATGTATCCGGGGTTGCCAGTTTCTCGCCGTAACGCTGGCTCCGGCCAATCCATGCGATCGGCGTGGTATCGCCATGGGTGGCAAGTTGAGTTCGGCCATAGGCCGAAATTGGATGATACGGATCATCGTGGGTTTCCGACCCCGCAATGACCGGCATCCACTCATCCAGGAGTGCAATAAGTCCGCGTGCGAGTCGGGATTTTGCCTGGCCCCGCTCGCCCAGCAACAGGATGTCGTGCCCGGCAAGGATCGCGTTCTCAACCTGGGGAATAACGGTGTGCTGATACCCATGGAGATCCGGAAACAGGGCCACGCCATCCCGCAATGCGCTCACGAGGTTGGTTCGCATTTCCTCGCGAATTGAACGGGATTCGTAGCCGGAATGACGCAACTCCTGAATGGTGCGGGCAGGTGGATGCATGGTGTTTCCTGTCAAGATATGAAAAAGGGTGCCGGCATGCCGACACCCCTAGTCTATACCTCTGTCAACACCGGAAGGCGCAAGTGTTTCTGCAAAAAGTCACCCATCGTCACAAAAGCGTCGATTTCGTTCTTGCGCTTGGATAGGGCATGCCCTTCATCGTCATAGACGCGCAGCACGACATCCAGTCCCTTGCGACTCACCGCCTCGACCACCTGTTCCGCCTCGAACAGGGGAACCCGGGGATCATTGCGACCGTGGCACACCATTAGTGGCACTCTAATCTTGTCGATATGAGTGAGCGGCGAGATTTGCTCCAGCATTACGCGATCGTTCACCAACTCTCCATATTCCGATTCGCGATGCTTGCGTCGCCACGGCCCCGTTCGCTCAATGAAGCTGACGAAGTTCGCGATGCCGACCACGTCCACGCCGGCGGCCCAGAGATCGGGGTAGAAGACGAGCGAGGCAAGGGTCATGAAGCCACCGTAGCTGCGCCCGTAAACCGCAATACGATCGGAATCGACATCGTCTCGGGACCGCAACCATTCCACTGCATGCGCGACATCGTTGACAGCATCGAGCCGGAGAGCCTTATCGTCGAGGTGGCTGTATGCCTTGCCGTAGCCCGTACTGCCGCGCACATTCAGGCTGAGCACGGACATGCCCAGTGACGTGAGGTATTGCAGCACCGGGCCGCTCGGGCTGTAGTTCAGCGTGCGCTGTCCCTCGGGGCCACCGTGAATGTCTACCAACACCGGAAATGGACCGTCCCCGGCGGGCTTGAACCAGAAGGCCGGAATCTCACGACCGTCGAAGCTGGTATAGGAAATCGCTTCCGGCGAGAACGTCTGCGGAGCGTGGGAGTCAGCCTCGGCAACCACGCGAACCGCACCGTCAAGATCGGCAACCATGATCACTGAAGGCGCCTGGACTGTGGAGAAGCCGAACGCCACCTGCATTGACGTGGGACTCCAGGAGAATTGATCAACGACACCCGGAGGCAGGTCTGGCCTGGCAACCACAGTACCGGATGCGTCAAGGATGAAGATTCGTGACGCGCCGTTCTCGTTGACGGCAACCGCGATACGATTGCCATCCCCGCTCACAGCGAAATTGTCGACATCCCAGCCGTCGACCGAGAAAACCTCGACAATGTCTCCGGAATCAAATGACAGTCTCCGCAGCGACATGTATTCGCTCTCGAGATTACTCAGGTACCACATGGCCGTGCCATCACTGGTGAAACTGGCTGTACTTACCCATTGCTCCCCGGCATGCTCTGTGAGGTTGCGAGGCTGGCTTCCACGCTTCACGAGCCACAGATCGCCATCCGGGTTGCCATTCAGGCGTACCACAAGCGCGCGGCTGGCGTCGGGGCTGATCGCAACTGGCTGCACCTGGCCGCCATCTTGCCACCACATCTCTGTCTCACCGCTGGACAGGTCAATGCCAACGACATCGAAAGTGGACTCATCGCGTGCGTTCGATCGAAAGAGCAGGTAGCTGCCATCCCTGGTGATGGAACCAGGATCGTGGATCGCGTCGTCCTTATGAGTGAGACGCACCACTGCGTCGTTCACGTTCGGAAAGGTGTACAGCTGTTGCCGTTCGTTGCCGCCGGCATCAATGCCGTACACCAC
>DJVD01000011.1 GCA_002440805.1 Chloroflexi bacterium UBA6265 | reverse complement strand
ATCGTAGGCTACAATGCGGACACTCTCATTCCTCATTCCGGAGGTGTTTATGATCGATACATCCCGACCGGCCAGTCGCATTCTCGCCATGCTGGAGATTTTGCAGGATCATCCCGGTATCTCTGGCCCCGAACTCTCGGAGCGGCTCGATGTCAGCTCCCGCACCATTCGCCGTTATATCGTCACCCTGCAGGATATGGGCATTCCGGTGGAACCAACCCCCGGACGAAGTGGAGGCTACGCCCTCGCACCCGGATTTCGCCTGCCGCCGCTGATGTTCAGTGCCGATGAGGCGATTGGGCTGGCGATGGCGTTGCTGATGACCCAGGTGACCCACGATACCAAACTGCCCGAGCCGGTGGCACGGGCCCTGGCCAAGATTGAGCGTGTGTTGCCGAAGGAGCTCACCGAGCGGATCGCGACCATGCGATCGGAGGTGGCCTTTACGTCGCCCGAAGAATGGAATGATGTCGGTTTTCCACAGCCGGGCGTGCTGGCTTCACTGGCGCAGGCCCGACTGGCGCGGCAGCGTGTCTGGTTCCGTTACGGACGCCCCAGCGGTGACGAAACCGCCCGTGAGGTTGATCCCTATGGCATCGGCAATGTGAATGGTCGCTGGTACCTGCACGGCTGGTGCCACTTGCGCAACGACACTCGCACGTTCCGGATCGACCGGATTCGCCGGGTGGATGTGCTGCCCAAGCCATTCGAGATGCCGGAGAACCTGGATGTTATTCGGGCCATCCAGCAAAGCCTTGCCCTGAGTTGGCAGGATTACAAGGTGGAATTGATTATCGATGGCCCGCTGTGTGACGTTGAAGAATACGCGCCGCCCCATTTCGCCATCCTGGAAGAGCTTCCCGATGGCCGTACCCACCTGCGGGCAAGTTCCAGTAATCTCGATTACTTTGCCGGCCGGGTGCTGGCGCTGCCATTCCCGATCGAGATCGTGTCGCCACCCGAATTGCGCACGCTGGCGCGTCGACATGCTGAACGGCTGTGGGCCGCTGCCGGTGGCGACGATGAGGTTGGTGCCGCGCGTGAGGACCAGGCCCTGAACGTCTGATCCCTGCGCGCCTATATCATGCCGTTGCGTTCGAGGATCACGCGAATCCGGCCCGCTTCTTCATCGTTAAGCGGCGACATCGGCGTGGCCATGGTGTTGGTCGCGATGATGCCCATCTCTCGTAACGCGGTCTTGTAGCCGCCAATCACGCCACTGGTGATCCCGACCCGACCCGGTGTCGCCTGCGCCAGGATGGTGAACAAATCGGCCAGCCGTGCCTGCTCGGTGCGGGTGGTATCCCAATCGCCAGCAATGGCGGCATCGTAAAGGCGGCGGTATCCGGCGGGATCGACATTCCCCAGCCCCGGCACCACCCCGGCCGCGCCAGTGAACATGGCGTAATCCACGGTGATCTCGGCCCCGGTAAACACCGAGAAATGCGGGTACTGTTTGGTATTGGCCACAATCGCGCGGAAGCTGGCCTCATCGCCACTACTGTCCTTCACACCGGCGATCACGCCTTCGGCAGCAAGGGTGCTCACCACATCCTTGTGCAGCACGGTTTGCACCATCTGCGGGATGTTGTAGGCCACAATCGGGATCGTGATTGCCGCGTGAATGGCTCGGAAGTGGTCGGCAATTTCGGCATCGCTGAACTTGTGGTAGTAGGGGCCAAGCGCCACCACGGCATCGGCACCCAGAGCCTCTGCCTGTTGGGCGTACTCGATCACGGCGCTGGTGCTCATGGCGATGACACCCGCCAACACCGGTACTTGCCCGGCGATGGCGCCGATGGTGGTTTCCAGCACGGTGGTGCGCTGGGCATCGGTGAGGGCCCCGGTCTCGGAGGTAGTTCCCAGCGCGAAAATGCCGGTGACCTCGCCATCGACCTGGTGTTTCAGCAGTTTCTCAAGTGAGGCCACATCCACGTCGCCATCGGTGGTGAAGGGTGTGCAGATCGGCGGCACCACGCCGCCAAAGATTTCCGGATATGCCATGAGGTTGTTCTCCACAATGCGGGTATCGGACGTTTGCATCATGGTACGGCGGGAAGGGTGATATGCGTAGGGGGATACGACCATACAGGCGAACCAGTCGGGTGAATGTAGACCCGTCCTTCGAGGGCGTAGCCCGAGAATGGGGCGGGTTCCGTGCGGGCGTTGGCGTGGTGATCTGGTGATCTGTTGTGATAGCCGACCCGCCCAATGCCCGACCTGCGGGTCGGTCAGGACGGGTCTACGACGGACGATGCCAATGCCTACAACCCCAATGTCGAGCGTGCGATCAATCCCATCGCCACATCATCGATTGGTGGATTTCCAAGCCCGGCGCGAGCATCGCGGAAATAGCGCTCCAGCGGGTGCGATTTCTGCATGCCAACACTGCCAACCACGCGCATCGCCAAATCGGTAATCTCAATGGCATTGTTGGTCGCCAGCACTTTCGCCGCCGCCAATTGCGCCGCCAGTCCATCGCGCTGGTCGGGATAGTTCTCCCATTCCGCCACGCTGCCGTACAGCGCCGATCGCGCCGCCAGCAGCAATATCTCCATCTGCGCGATCCTGGCCTGCACGCCTTCCAACTCGGCAATGGCGCGACCCTCCAACGCCGTAGGGCGTCGGTTCTGGGCAAATGCGATCGCCCAATTGCGGGCGGCAATGCCAATGCCGAGATAGAGCGCACTGGTGAGGATGCTCCACGGACTGCCATCGGGCTTGCCGGCAGCTGGCAGGCGATGATCCAGTGGCACCACCACATCGTCCAGCACGAGGTCGTGACTGCCACTCGCGCGCATGGCGAGGTTATCCCAGTTTTCTTCAATCCGGATGCCGGGGCTGTCCATGGGTACGAGGAAATTAGCGCGTACCGGTTTCCCGGGCTCGTCCTCCACGCTGCAGCCAACCCCCGCCCAGCGGAGGCCAGGTGAACCGGTGCTCCAGCTTTTGCGACCGGTGATATGCCAGCCATCGTCCTGCTTCACGGCCGTTGTGGCATAGGCCCCACCTCGAGAGGGACTACCCATACCCGGTTCGCTGGCGGCGGTATTGTACAGCGCGCCATCGTTGACTACTTCCCTGAGGAATTGCGCCTGGAGTTTGGTTGGCCAACTGGTGCTGATTGCTGCACCGGCCACGTGCCCGAAGTGCATGGTGGTGATCAGGCCGACCGAGCCATCGCCTTGCGCCAGGCACTCGATGGCCAGCATCGTCTCCAGCGGCGTTGCTCCCATGCCGCCGAATTCCTCGGGCACGGTCAGGCCAAGGAGGCCGTTGGCGCGCATGGCAGCGAACGCCTCATCGGGGAAGCTGGCGGCAGCATCGTGCTTGGCAGCGAATTCATGGGCGACCAGCGCCACCTCTTCCGCCATCGCCATCATGGTTGCCTGTCGTTCCGTATGCGGATAGCGGGGACCAGGCAGGGGAGGGGCAGAAGGATACAGGCGATCGGTCAACGGAACATCCTTTCGGTACGCATAACAACTCCTGCCATTTTCGCATGAAGTGGGTTATGCGTACCGATCGGGCATTACTCGCCGTGGAGGGCGAAATCGATCAGTTCCTGTTTGTTTGCCCGGGCCAGGGCGATCACCTTGTCGGCGCCGCCGTAGTACACCAGGTAATCGTCACCGAGTTCGGCAGTGCCGCAGGTGAAGACCACGTTCGGCACATCGCCCACCAGCTCCCACGGTTCCTCGGGAGACAGGATGGGTTCCTTGGGGCGATTGATCACGATCGACGGATCTTCGAGATCCAGCATCGCCACGCCAAGGCGGTAGACCAGGTTCTGGTCCACGCCGTGGTAGATCACCAGCCAGCCATGCTCGGTGCGGATGGGTGGACCGCCCGCGCCGAGCTTGAGGTCGTCGTAGCAGCCGTCGCGTGGCTTGAGGATTTCGACGAAGTCGCCGAATTCCTTGCCATCATCGCTATACGCGATCCACATCGATTTCGGGATGCGGTGGAAGGCGCAGAACCGGCCACCGATCTTGTCCGGGAAGAGGGCCGCATCCTTGTTATCCGGGCCATCGAACACCATCCCGTGGCGTTCCCAGGTTTTGAAATCTTTCGTGGAGGCGTGGTTCACCTGGATCCAGGTGTACGGGAAGCCGCGCTCATCCACCCCGGTGCGGCCCGATTTCAGGTCCGGTCCCCAGGCGGTGTAATACATGTGGCAGGTATCGCCCAACCAGGTGAGGCGCGGATCTTCCACGCCAAACTGCTCTTCCGGCGCTTCCGGCACAAACACCGGCTCCGGCAGGCGGGTGAAGTTGACGCCGTCCGTGCTCTCGGCATAGCCGATGCGGGAAACGTTGTTTTCCGTTCCCTGGGCCCGGTACAGCAGCACCACCTTATCCTGCCAGTTGGTGACACCACAGTTGAACACCGTGCGATTCTCCCACGCGTGATCGGCAATGGGTTCCAGCAAGGGGTTGGTTTTCTCGCGAACAAGCTGCATGCGCAGGATTCCTTCCAAAGGTATGGGTTAACCCTTCACCGCACCCACGGTGAGGCCCTCGATAAAGTACTTCTGTGCCATAAAGAACAGCACAAGGATCGGTGCGGCCATCAGCGTGGACATTGCCATCATCAGGTGCCATTGTGGCGCCTCACGAGAGAGCGATGCCCCGAAGAACTGCAGGCCCAACACCATCGGGTACTTCTCCAGGGTGTTGAGGTAAATCAACGCGCCCTCGAAGTTGTTCCAGTTTCCCTGGAAGCTGAGGACGGCAATTGCCAGCAACGCTGGTTTCACCAGCGGCAACATGATATCCCAAAACACGCGCGGAACCGAGGCACCATCGAGGATGGCCGCTTCCTCAATCTCCCGTGGAATGCTGAGGAAGAACTGCCGCAGCAGGAAAACGAACGATGGCCCCCACACAAACCATGCGCCCACGGTGAGCGGGGTGAAGGTATCAATCCGATCCACCGATCGCCACATGATGAACTTGGGGATCAGCGTCAGGATACCCGGCAGCATCATCGTGGAGAGCAGCACCAGGAAGAGCACATTGCGCCCCGGGAAGCGGAAGCGGGCGAAACCATAGGCCACAATCGCGGCCGTGGTGATTTCGGCAAACATCGCCAGCAGCGTTGTGTACACGGTGTTGATCAGGAACCGGTTAAATGGCAGGGCAGTCCAGGCATCCGGATAGTTGCTCCACTTGATCGGGTCGGGAATCCACCGCGGTGGATGGACGAAGAGTTCGGATGGAGATTTCAGCGATGTGGAGAGCATCCAGAAAAACGGGATCAACACGATGCCGGCAAAAATGATGAGCATGGCGTAGACGAATATCTTCACCAGCACGTCTGCGTTTTGGGTGGAACTACGGGGATTGGGTGTGTAGGTAGGTGAGCTCATTCGTCTTTCTCCCCTTCGTAGTACACCCAGGCCGCCGATGATTTGAACACCAACAGGGTGAAGAGCAGGATGATGAGGAGCATCACCCAGCCGAGTGCGGCGGCGTAGCCCATCCGGTTCCGCTGGAACGCCTGTTGATAGATGTACACATTCATGAATGTACCGGCGCGGGATGTATGTTGAATGAAGAAGGCCTGCGTGAAGGTTTGCAGCGAGCCGATGATGCCCATGATGAGCACATAGAACAGCGTGCCACTCAGCATCGGGATGGTGACATTCCGATAGGAAGAGATGCGGCCCGCACCATCGATTTTGGCGGCGTCGTACAGGTCTTTGGAGATATTCTTCAGGCCGGCCAGCAGGATCACGGTGTTGGCACCAAACACGCCCCACAGGCCCATGATGATGTAGGCCGGCAGCACCATTTTTGGATCGGTGAGCCACGCCGGGCGCTCCACATTAAACAGGTTGTAGAACGGTGACAGGAGCACGTTCAGCAAGCCGTTTGTGCCCAGCATCCAGCGCCACAACAGCGCCGTTGCCGCTACGGGCAACACGGCAGGCAAGTAGAACAGGGTGCGCCACATGCCCACGCCGCGGACATTCTGGTTCAGCAGCGTGGCCGTGATCAGCGCACCGACAAGCCCCAGCGGCACATTGAACAGGGAATACGCCAACGTGAAGATCATGATGTCCCAGAACCGACGATCGTCGGTGAACATCCTGACGTAGTTATCCCAGCCAATCCATGTTGGCGGGCTGAGAACGGTGTATTCGGTGAAGCTGAGATAGAGCGAGGCGATGATTGGCCCAAGGTTCCAGATGAGGAACCCGAGCACCCACGGTAGGATTAGCGCGTAGCCGGTGGCGGTTTCCCGATTGACCCCAAGTTTGTTGAGGAGCCAGAAAAGGGCAAACATGGAGGCGAAAATCGCAGCGCCGACAACCACATAGTCCACCAGGGTGAGTGTGTACCAGCTGTACATATGTCCCTCCCCCGAGGCATGTGCAGAAAGGTAGAGGACATCATCCGATGTCCTCTACCCGATTCGATTCCTGGTTTACGGCAGCAGGTCTTCCAGTTCCGGTCGGATTTCTGGTGCCAACTCTTCGGCAGTAGCTTCGCCGTAGAAGATCGGAATCTGGAACTCTTCCGAGAAGAGCTGATCCCAATCGGGCTGCTGCGGAATTACGTTGAAGCCACGCATTTCTTCCAGCGCGCTCACAATGATCTCGGCAGATTCAGCCTTGTCCGGCACCACTTCGGAAATGGTTTCCACCGTTGCCAACGACTTGCGTGGGGCAACGATTTTCCAGTGATGCACGCCTTCGGTAAGGGCGATCAGCGCCTTGGCGGCGATATCGACATTCTCCGATTTGGCATTGACCACGGTTGAAGCAGTCCAGGCGAAGGTCTGGCGGCTCTCGGGACCCTTCGGTACGCGGGCCATCTTGATTTCGGCGTTGGCGGGATCCTTCTTGTAGGCCACGTCAAGGTCGTCGGTGGCGCCACCGTAGAAGAAACCAACCTTGCCGGCCTTCATCATTTCGCCAAAGCCTTGCTCGCCGATGGTTGCTTCCGGCACGGCGAATTCGGGCTTGTAGATGATGCTGGCGTAATAATCGGCTCCGGCAATGGCTTCCGGCGTGTCGATCGGGCATTCGCTGAGGTCATCGGTAATGGTTTCGCCACCGGCCTGCCACATGAACATGTGGATAGGTGGCCAGGAATTGAAGCTGGTGCCCCAAACCTCGTTCTCCGCATCGGTGATTGCCTCGCAAGCGGCCTTGAAGGCATCCCAATCGAAATCGTCACCGGGCTCCTCAACGCCAGCCGCTTCGAGCAGCGCCGGGTTGTAGTACAGCATTACCGGCTGGGCGATCCATGGCAGGCCATAGACCTTGTCCTCGTACATACTGGTGCGCAGCACCGCAGGGAAGTAATCGTCGAGGTCGGCGGCAGGAGCATCGCTGGCATCCAACGCTTCGGTGATATCGGCAATTGCACCGAGGCCGGCATACTGTGCCACAAACTCCTGCGACAGCCAGAACAGGTCGGGTGCGGTGTTCCCGGCAATCGTGGTCTGCAGTTTGGTGTAGTAATCGGCGGGCTGGGGCTCGGAGACGATTTCGAAATCCTCGGCTTCGGCGTTGACGGCATCAATCACCGTCTGCAGCTCGCTTGCCTCAGCCTCGGCGGCCCAGGTACCAAGGCGAACCTGCACCTTGTCCTGTGCAGAGGTCTTAACGGAGCCAATGCTGGCGGCTACGCCGGCTGCAGCCGTGCCCTTCACCACTGTTCGTCGATTCAAACGTGAACCCAACATGGTATCTCTCCTTGTGCCCTTGGGCAGCTATGAAATTGTGACGCGATAGCTGCGCAAACTTCGCGCAACCATTCACATTTCGCAAATGACATGCCAACGGATAACCCGTCAGGGGGTCATTGTCCGCGTTTGTCGATTGTAGACGATATTCACGAAGTGGCACAATTTCGCGCCGGCGGAATCGGCACGTTGGACCTGTGCGGGGTCAATCAGTCTGACCAGCAAGGCGTGCGGCCACGCTTTTGACGGGTTCCGGAATGGACGAGCGCGGATCGGCCGTTTCTCTGGCTCATGTGGTTCTTCCAGAGTATGGTGACATTGCCTGACGTACGCACCCCTGCAGGGAGCCCCCTATGCCCC
>DJVD01000156.1:11784-13044 GCA_002440805.1 Chloroflexi bacterium UBA6265 | reverse complement strand
GCAGTCAGCGAAGATTGCATCGTCGGACGATCAGTATCTATTGATTGCGGCAAGACACGCTGTGGAGGACGCTCGGCGAAAGACTATTCAACTTGAAAAAAAGCTTCAGGAGAAAGAGGAGCAAATAGCGGAGGTGTCGGCGCAACGCGATTCTTTGAGGCGCAACTGGCTTGAAGTCAATCACTTCAAATGTGGTTACAGACCGAATCTCAGCGAACCTATGATCTCTCTAGTTAAGGAGGTGGCAGCCCAGAGGCTTAGTCATCTTCAGAGTTTGATAACTTGGCCGGGGATCGTGGGAGACTCCTTTGATTGGAAACAGATATATCCTGACGAAATATTGAGTCTGACAGACGTGCGAGATCGAGTTCTGAAAGTGAAGACTTTGGTCTCCGGCCCTATGGCAGGGAATCACAGCGATGTACCAGCGGAAGCCTTGGAGTGGACTTTGACCGAAATCGTCGCGCAGGGCGATGATCGAAATAAGCGAATTGAGATGCTCGAACAAGAGTTGAGATTGATCGAGAGATCGCTTAGCGAAAGCAAGAAGCTGGTGGAGGAGACCCAACGACGTCTTCACAACTTGCCAAGGGACAATTGAACCGACACAAGGACACGATAGATTCGTTAGCTTAGGTTAATCAATCAAATGCTCAGAGCAGCGGACCTTCAAACCCTTGAGCGTTCGACCAGAAGGTTATCTCGGCACCAAAACTGGAACGAAAGGATCCCGAGTGATTCGATGTTGAGGGAGTAGCGGCTCCGTCGTTTCGATCACCCTTGGAAAGGTGAAACAGAGGGGTCGCCTATAGGCCTGGTTAGCCGCCTCACGAGACGGCATCGACCGACTCGCGCAGCTATGCCATCACGACGTTGCCTTTCCGTAGGAAGATCTAAGGAGTGTTCCCAAAAGCGATGCGGTTCGCTGAATCCACTTGCTATCCTTTTGCCTTATCAGATTCCTAGTTTTCAGCCTCGAGCTAATAACATCAACGGGACTGGGCAAAAGCCCAGTCCCGTTGATGTTGAGCATACTCGAGGAATGTCCTAATCCGCCACGATCGCCAGGTCCACGCTTTCGCGCGCGTCGGCGGGGGTCATGCGGAAGTGGTCCATCGTCAGGCACTCGGTTGGGCACCAGTCGACGCACAGGCCACAACGGATGCAGCTGCGCTCGTCGATGATCATGGCGGCGGCATACGGGCCGAGTTCGCCACGGGCCATTTCGGCCAGGCTGACATCGCCATCGATCGAGTAGAT
>DJVD01000156.1:3132-11729 GCA_002440805.1 Chloroflexi bacterium UBA6265 | reverse complement strand
TGCAGGCAGCGCTTGGCTTCCTCGAACCCGATGCTCTTGGTGAAGCCCATTTCGGATTCCAGGGTGTTATCCATGGTGCCAAGACCGCGTTGCGGAACTGGCAGCATTGGCATGTCCTGGCGACCAACGCTGGTGTAATCGTCGCCCCAAACAAGACGGCGGCTCATGGCGGCCATGCTCCACTCGGCCACACCCTCGCTCAGCAGGCTGTTCGGGCTGCTGACGTACTCGGTGGGGACGCGGGTGATCTCCATNNCGCTTGCCTTCGCCGATGGCGGAGATGAAGTTGGTCGGGTTGATCACATAGTCGCCGGCTGCCCACACATTCGGCAGTTCGGTCTTCAGGTTCTCGTCCAGCAGCGGCACGCCGCGCCGGTCGACATTCTTGAACATGCCGCCGAGGAAGCGATTGTCCTGCTTCTGGCCGATGGCGGCGATGACCATATCGCATTTAATCTGGAACTCGCTGCCAGCGATTGGCATCGGTCGGCGGCGTCCCGAGGCATCGGGCTCGCCGAGCTCGTTCTTCACGCATTCCAGCGCCTTCACGCGACCCTTGCTATCACCAACCACGCGGGTGGGCGTGACCATGAACTGGATATCCACGCCTTCGATCTCGGCTTCTTCCAGTTCGAGCTCTTCCACCGGGATTTCGTGTACGGTGCGGCGATAGGTCATGGTGCTGTTTTCCGCACCGAGTCGGAGCACGGTGCGCACGCAGTCCATGGAGGTGAAACCACCACCCACGGTGACCACATTGCGGCCAACCCAGACATCTTCCTGGCCCAGGGCGACATCGGCGAGGAAATCGAGGCCGGAAACAACGCCTTCCATTTCCTGGCCTTCAATGCCAAGGTCCTGGGCGGTCTGGCAGCCGGCGCACAGCACAACCACGTCGTACTTCGCGGCCATATCGGCGAGCTGAATGTCCTTGCCGACTTCCATGTTGTAGTGAATACGCACGCCAAGATCGGTGATCTGGGCGACTTCTTCAGCGATCACATCGCGGGGCAGGCGCCATTCCGGCACACCTGTCCACATCACACCGCCGGGAACCGGGAAGCGCTCAAACACTTCTACCTGGTAACCGAGGCGGGCGAGCTGTCGGGCAGTAGTGAGGCCGGCCACGCCAGCGCCAACGATGCCGGCGGTTTTGCCATTGCTCGGGGCGGCGATATCGCGGCGGGTTTCGCCACGGTAATCGGCAGCCACGCGCTTGAGGTAGCAGATGCCAATCGGCTCATCCACTTCCTTGCGGCGGCAGGCAGCCTCGCACGGGCGGGCGCACATGCGCCCGAGGCAACCCGGGAACACGTTGTGCTCGCGGTTAAGCTCGTAGCTATCGCTGTAGCGGCCATCGGCAATGAGCGCGATGTAGCGCGAGATATCGGTGTGGCTCGGGCAAGCGGTCATGCACGGGATGTTATCGCTGAACCACTGGGCATCGCCGGTGTACAGCGGATATTGCTTGCCGTTGCGAATCGTGAACGGGTTAAAGAAGGAAGCATCGATGAATGCGAGCAGGCGCAAGCGTCGGCCGTCTTCCACCAGGGCGGTATCGAAGCCCTGGCCGACAATGCCGAGGGATGCGAGTTCATTGGCGGTGAGGCCAACCTCGGCGCTATCCATCGCGCGGAAGCGATCGGCCGGAGCGCCACAACTCGGGCAGGTATCGGGCGGCGTGGCGCCTTCGTGAATCCAGCCACAGACTTTACAGCGAAACATGGTCGGCTCTCCGAGGTCTAAGGCACACGCGTATGCGCACCCTCCAGTGGCACCCGCGATGCGGGCACAATGTGTAAGCAAGTATACCGATATCCTGCGGATGCGGCAGCCCGCGGCGGCGGCAATCTGGAATCTTGCCGGGGCGGATCCACAGGGATCGTTCGGCGACGATGATATTGTTGCCGCTGCGCCAGCGGCCTGTATTACACTTTGTAAGTTGCTTGTGCCTCACGTGGCGCATAGAGAGAAGGAAGAGTTACATGCAGGTCCAAATTGTTTCGGATGTTGTTTGCCCGTGGTGCCGTATCGGCAAGAAGAACCTGGCGGACGCTGCCGTTGAGTTCACCAAACAAACCGGCGAGCCCGTTGAGATGACCTTCCTGCCGTACCTGCTCGATCCCATCCGTCCTGAGGAAGAAGGCGAGAGCTTCCGCGATCGGTTTTTGAATCGCAAGGGACTGAGCGAACAGCAGATGCAGGAGATGTTCACCCGGGTGACGGAGGTGGGCAAGCAGTTCGGCCTGGACTATCACTTCGAGAACGTCACCGTCGCCGTGAATACCGTCCCCGCCCATGAGCTAATGGAGCTCGCGCCCGTGGACAAACGGGTGGAGCTGATGGATGCATTGATGAAGGCGTACTTCGAGGATGGCGTCAATATCGGCAATCCCGATGAGCTCATTCGCCTGGCCAAGGATGTTTTGGGCGAGGAAGTGACCCTGGAACTGGAAGCCGCATTGCGCAGCCGCGCGATGGAGCCGGTGGTCATGGCGATGATCCAGCAGGTGCAACAGGCGGGGATTCGCGGCGTGCCCTACACCATCATCGATGGCAAATACGCGGTCAGCGGCGGCCAACCACCGCAGGTGTTCCTTGGCGCCCTGATGCAGGCCCATCAGGCGAAGGAGACATCAAAACAGGCTGTAGAGGCAGGCGAGTAATGAAAACCGCGGTCATGACCGGCATCGGACAGATGGCGTTTGAGGATCGACCGGTACCCGTGCCTGGCCCGCACGAGGTACTGGTTCGCATCGAGAACGTTGGGATTTGTGGCAGCGATCTCCATTATTTCGAGACCGGTCGGATTGGCGATTACATCGTCGAACCCCCGTTCGTGCTGGGGCATGAGGCCGCCGGAACGGTCACGGAAGTCGGCGATCAGGTCACCCATCTGGTTCCGGGCGATCGTGTCGCCCTCGAGCCGGGCATTACCTGCGGCAAGTGCGAGTTCTGCAAATCGGGCAAATACAACCTCTGCCCCGACGTTGTCTTTTTCGCCACCCCGCCGATTGATGGCACCTTTCAGGAATACGTCACTCATCCGGCTGATCTCTGCTTCAAGCTGCCGGATAACGTCAGTACACTCGAAGGCGCATTGATCGAGCCGCTGGCGGTCGGATTCCATGCGGCTCGCCAGGGTGGTGCGCAGCTGGGGCAAATCGCCGTCGTTTTTGGATCGGGGTGCATTGGCCTGGTAAGCATGATGGCGCTGAAGGCGATGGGCCTGGCCGAGGTGTATGTGGTCGATGTACTCGATACCCGCCTCGCCAAAGCCGCCGAACTCGGTGCCACCGGGGTAATCAATGGCATGAACGCCAATCCTGTCGATGAAGTGAACCGCCTCACCGGTGGCCGCGGTTGCGACCTGGTGATCGAGACGTCCGGCACTGGCATTGCTGCCGACCAGGCAGTGCGAATCGCCCGCAAGGGCGGTACGATCGTGATGGTCGGCTACGGCGCGTCCGGCACCGTCACCCTGCCAATGAGCCTGGCGCTTGATAAGGAATTGCGGTTCGAAACCGTCTTCCGTTATCGCCACATCTATCCACTGGCGATCCAGGCGGTCGCGGATGGACGGGTCAACCTCAAGGGCATCGTTACCCACACGTTCGCGTTCGATGATGTGCAGCAGGCCATGGATGCCAGCATTTCCGACAAGGCCACCATCGTCAAAGCCGTGGTCGAGATCGGCGGCTGAGGCTCGTGCCCGACGTCAGAGTCGGGCACCAAACCATTCGACGATGCGGGTGAAATAATCGATGCGGTGATCGAGGGGACCGCGTCGCAACATCATGTGCGATCCGCCCGGATAGCGCACGAACTCTGTCTCCACCCCCAGCTTTTTCAGCGCCACAAACAACTCTTCCCCTTGCCCGATCGGGCAGCGATCGTCGGCCTCGCCATGCACGATCAGCGTTGGGGTCGACGCATTGCGGATATGGGTGCTGGGGCTGTGCTCGAGAATAGCTGACAGTCGCTCCTGATCGTAGATGCTGCCATCCCATTGCACGTCGCACCAGATGTGGCCGATATCGCTGGTGCCGTAAAACGACGCGAAGTTGAACACCGGTGCGCCCACAACTGCTGCCTTGAACCGATCGGTGTGGCCGATGGCCCAGCTGGTCATGAACCCGCCATAGCTGTAGCCGTAGATGCCGCATCGATTGGCATCAGCGTAGTCGCGCTCCAGCACGCTATCGAGCACCGCCAGGATATCCAACCAGTCCTCGCCACCCCAATCACCCCAGACTTTTTCGGCAAATTCGCGACCATAGGTTCCTGATCCGCGTGGATTGGGCGCCACCACGATATTGCCGGCGGCCGCCAGCAACTGGGCACCAGCGTTCCAGGCGAAGCCGTGGTTGCCGTGCGGCCCGCCGTGGATATCGAGGATGACAGGATGCTGCTGCGTCCTATCCAAATCAGGCGGGAGATATACCCACGCATCGATTTTCTCGGTTCCACGTTCCACCGTGATCTGTTCAACGGTTGCCAGCGTCTCCTGCGGTAGCAGGTCCGCATTTGGATCGAGCAGCGTGGTCACCTCGTGCGTGCGCAGGTCGACCTTGACCAGCCGACCCGGCGATGCCGGGCTGGAGGCGGTTTGCACGATGGTGGTGTGGGCATTGTCGACACTGAGGCCGGAATGGGTGGCCTGCCAGATCGTGATTTGCACATCGACCCCGTCGGTGACATCCAGCCCAAAGAGGCTGGTCATACCCTGGAATCCGGCATTGATGATCACCTTGTCGTCATCAACCCACGCTGGCTGGGCCGGTCCACTGATGGTGGGGAAACCAGTCTCCGGCGAAAAATCGAGACCCTCGGTGGCGGGCTCAATGGCATGGGTGGCGGTGATGTAACGATAGAATTCATGTTGCGGCGAGTTGGTCGGATAGCCGCTGAACACGATTTGGCTACCGTCCGGGCTCCAGCTAAACACCCCAATCACCCCATCAGCCCAACCGGCTTCGTTGGGATCCCCACCATGCACGGGGAAAACCTGGAGGACATTGTGCATGCCATTTGCATCGGAGACTTTAACAGCGATGCGCGCTCCATCGGGCGCCCATTGCGGGAAATCGTGATCCTTGTAAGCCGCACTCAGTTGTGTGGACGTGCCGGTTTCCACGTTCACCACATGGAGTTGATGCCGCGCATCGTTGAGGTAGCCGCGATTGTCTTGCTTGTAGTCAAGACGCGTCGTCGCCCGCACCGGTGCGGGCGATCCCTTGGGCCGGGCATCACCGGAGGGATTCTCGGGATCCACCTTCAACGTGTAAGCAATACGACTGCCATCCGGGCTCCAGGCCAGCGCCATCGGCGGATTGGAGTGCGATACAACCGGCCGCGATTCGCCACCCTCGCGCTCCAACACCCGGATAGTGTGCTTGTCGCCATCGCCAGCGACAAACGCAATTGAACGGTCGTTCGCACTCCAGACTGGCGAACTGACACTTTCGTAGTTCCAGGTGAGCTGGCGATTGTTGCTGCCATCACTGTTCATCATCCACAGGTCACTGCGGTTGGTGCGTGTGGCCGGGTCCGTGTAGCCGAGCGTGTAGACAATCAATTGACCATCACCGCTTATTTGCGGACTGCCGACCGATTTCAGGTTGAGCAACAGGTGTTCGGGCTTGAGCATCACGTTTCTCCAATGTCCGTCAGGCGGCGCCGTTACTGCCAGGCGCCGCGCACATGTTGGACCAGGTAGGGGGCATCTTCGGTGGGGACGCCGAGTACCGCGGCGGCGCGTTGAGGCCAGTGCGGTTCGCGGAGCGCCACCCGGGCGACAAACACTGCATCCGCTTGCCCCTGCACCAGAATTGATTCGGCCTGCGCCGGCTCTGTGATCAGCCCGACTGCGCCAACCAGAATCCCGCCGTCACGATGAATCGCTTCGGCCAGCGGCACCTGATAGCCCGGGCCAAGGGGGATGGTGGTGACCGCGTTGCCGCCGGAGCTGGTGTCGATGAGGTCAACACCGTGGGACCTGAGCTCACGGGCAAGGCGAACGCTATCATCGCTCGTCCACCCGCCTTCGACCCAATCGGTAGCTGAAATGCGGACAAAGAGCGGCCCGCTCCATACCTCCCGGACGGCATCAGCCACAGCGAGCAGGAGGCGGGTGCGACCGGCAAAATCGCCGCCCCATTCATCGGTGCGCTGGTTGCTCAGCGGCGAATAGAACTCGTGCAACAGATACCCGTGGGCCGCATGGATTTCAATCACATCGAACCCCGCCTCTGCCGAGCGTCGCGCAGCCTGGCGGAAATCGTCGATCACGCCCTGGATGCCTTCAGCGTCCAGTTCAACAGGTGAACTCTCATAATTGGGGAACGGGATCGCACTTGGCGCAACTGGATCCCATCCACCATCGGTCTTCGGCACCACGCCGCGCTTGCCGGGGACAAATCCCGAGTAGGTGCTGGCCTTACGTCCCGCATGTGCGAGCTGGATGCCGATGGTCGAGCCCTGTTTTTGGACGAAATCGACGATCGGCTTCCACGCATCGCGCTGATCATCGTTCCAGATGCCGGCATCCTCGGGACTGATGCGTCCCACCGGATTCACGGCAGCGGCTTCGGTGAAAACGAGCCCGAATCCCCCCTGGGCAAATGCACCGAGGTGCACGAGATGCCAATTCGTGGGGACCCCATCGCGGTCGAAGCAGGAGTATTGGCACATCGGCGCCACCCAGATGCGGTTCGGAAAGGTGAGCGCGCCAATCTGCAGGGGTTCAAACAGTTTTGCCATGAAAGAAGAGGTCTCCTGATTCGCTGATAGATGAGTGGTTTAGGCGATTTCGCACCAATCGATGGCCATTTGGGTCAACACCGCTATGGAGTTGAGGAATGGTTCGATCTCCAGGTATTCGTCGCTTTGGTGGGCCATGTGGAACACGCCGCCGCCATACAACAGGGCCGGTCGGTCGGCGAAGTGAATCCACAAACGGGCATCTGTCCCGGCAGTGAGGGCGAAAATCTCCGTGTCCTCGCCATTAATCTCCTTGTGGGCCTTGAGCATCGCCAGCGTGAGCGGATGATCTGGCGCAATCTCCTCGGCCACGAACTGGCCACTGAAAAACTCCAGCAGCGGCGGATGCTCGCGCAGCCACTCATCCTGCTCGGCCACGGCGGCAATCCGTGCCTGCGCCTGTTCCATCATCCCTTCCATCGATTCGCCGGGGATAAACCCGAGCCGGCCTTCGGCAACCAGTTTGTCTGGCACGGTGCTCGCCCAATCGCCGGAGCGAAGTTTGCCGACGCTGATTGGGAATTTATTGGCGAACGAATCATAGAGCGGGTGCATGATGGTGCGCTGGCGTTCAGCTTCCCAGGCCAGCAGGTCGAGGAAGATGGGCACGAATTTCTCGATGGCGCTGACACCATCATTGCGATTGGCGCCGTGTGCCGCCTTACCGGTAACGGTAATCCGGAACACCAGTGATCCGCCGCTGGCAATGCCAACCCGCTGGTAGGTTGGCTCTGTGATGACAATGCCATCGGCCTTGTAGCCATGCAGGATGGTGCTCATGGTGCCGAGGCCACCATCTTCCTCGCCCACCACCGTGTTCACCAAAAGGTCGCCCTTGAGGGTGATGCCGAGATCCTCGAGAATCCGCGGCACGACCATGGCGGCGATCACGCCGTTCTTCATATCGGTGGAGCCCAGGCCATAGAGGCGGTCGCCTGCCACCTCTCCCTCGGGCGCGAAGGTCCATTTGGATCGATCCTCCACGGGGACGGTATCGACGTGCCCGGCCAGCATCAGGCTCTGACCGCCGCCGGCACCCGTGCGCGTGGCAACCACACTGGGTCGATCATCGTAGCTGGGCTGCTCGCCAACGTGGGTCACGTAGTCGGCGATTTCTTCGCGGCTGGAGGTGAAGGAGTCGACATCCAAACCAAATCCGGTAAGGGCAGTGGCGACCCATCGCTGCACATCACCCTCATTGCCGGTGACCGAGGAAATGCCAACGATGTCGAGCAGCATTTGCACGATTTCGTCACGGCGCGCGTCAACAGCGCCACGAATGGCATCGGGTGTGGGAGGTGTCATGCTGGAGGCTCCTGTGGACGGATGTGGTCAAGGACCGAAGGATTCACGATATGCGGCGGCGTCTCACCGCGCAACACGGCGATAAGGTTACGCGCTGCCAGGGATGACATCGCATCTCGCGCGGTGATGGTAGCCGAGCCGATGTGCGGCAGCACCACGCAGTTCGGCATCGTAACCAGCGGATGATCGGGCGCCAGGGGTTCCGGTGTGGTCACATCCAGGCCGGCGGCCCAAATGGTGCCGGTTTGCAGTGCCGTAATCAGTGCATCCTGGTCAACCACCGGGCCACGCGCCGAATTAATCAGGATTGCGGTCGGTTTCATTTTGGCCAGCGCGGCCGCATCAAGCAGGTGATGCGTTTCTGGCGTAAGCGGAACGTGAATGCTGACGTAATCAGAGTTGGCTAAAAGGTCGGCAAATTCCACAAACTCCACACCATCGGCCGGCTTGGTATGCGGTGAGCGGTCCCATGCCAGCACACGCATGCCGAACCCGCGCGCCATTTTCGCGACTTCCTGGCCGATACGACC
>DJVD01000156.1:0-3095 GCA_002440805.1 Chloroflexi bacterium UBA6265 | reverse complement strand
CCCCAACTGTTCCATTCACCTGCCTTTATGAAATCGATCGCCTCCGGAACCCGGCGAGCAGCGGCCATCAACAATGCCCACGCGATTTCGGCGGTGGCAGCGGTGAGGACGCCGGGCGTGTTGCACACAGCAACGCCTCGCTCAGTGGCGGCGGGGACATCGATATTGTCGTAACCCACCCCGAAATTGCTCAGCACGCGGATCGAGGGATGCGCATCGAGAATGTCCCCGGTGTAGTGCTCGGAGAGCAGGCTCAGCACACCATCGGCGCCGTCGAGTAATGCTTCCCATTCTTCATGGGTCGGGGGAGCATCGTGATCGTGCACCCGCAGGTCGATATCGGGTTGTTCGCGCAGCAAATCCACCCCGATCCGCGGGATGCGACGGGTGACCGAAACCACAAACGCACTCATACAGGAAGACCTCCGGTGAATGGCAGTANNCATACAACCAGAGGTCTCGCCGATCCGCAAGGGGCGGGAGTTTACTCGCCAGCGCCCCTGTTGTGACCAGCACGAAGAACCGTGGCTTCACCCGGGAAGGTGTGCTTGAGCACGGTCTTCTCGGCGGCCTTGGCGCGGACTCGCATGTTGATCATTTCGATCATGACGCTGAACGCCATAGCGAAGTAGATATAGCCCTTCGGCACATGCACGTGGAAGCCTTCGGCCACCAGGGTTGTACCAATAAGGATAAGGAAGCTGAGCGCGAGGATCTTGATCGTCGGATGCTTCTCCACGAATCCGGCAATGCTGCTGGCAGACGCAATCATGACGCCGATGGAAATGACAACGGCGGCTATCATCACCGGCAGGTGTTCGGTCATGCCAACGGCTGTGATCACGGAATCGATGCTGAACACCATATCCAACAACAGGATCTGGAAGATCACGCTGCCAAACGTGACAGCACCCTTCACTTCCTGGGTGTGCTCCTCACCCTCCAGCTTGTCGTGCAGTTCCATGGTTGCCTTGGCAATGAGGAACAAACCACCGGCTAGGAGAATCAGGTCCTTACCACTAAAGGAGCGATCCAGAATCGTGAACCACGGTTCGGTGAGGCTGACAATCCAGCTGGCAAAGAAAAGAAGAATGATCCGCATCACCATCGCCGCGACAAGACCGACGATGCGACCGCGTTCCTGCTGATTTGCGGGAAGCTTGCCGGTAAGAATCGAGATAAAGATGATGTTATCGATACCGAGCACAATCTCGAGCAGTGTTAACGTGAGTAACGCCGTCCAAATTGCCGGATCAGAAATCCATTCCATGTAATGTGCCCTCGTAGATACCTTGTGGAGCACCCGTTGTTGGTGCTTTGTACGTGCTGTCCGGATTTGTACTTGAAAACCTAAGGACGTGTCGAGGTCATTCGCCCCGCCGATATGCTTGTGCTGTACGCACAATTGATGCCTTCATGTAAGCCGATAGGTTGATGCAGGAATATTCGGCCGTACGGTACACTTCGGAAGTACTTTACTGCGTGTCATTACATGCAGCGTCCCCTGGAGGGGAGTATTCCTGATGTTGTGGCGTCGTCACTACGGCTGGTGAAACCTGGCCCGGCGCACAGCGATCCATGCGTGATCGTGGAAGAGACCTCCGGATTGGTTTTCCTTACCAGTTTCTGGAGGTTTATGCGTGCACGTTGAGCTTTGGGTGTGGGCGGTTTCTATCGCCGTGGTTATCGGTCTTGTTGTTTTCGATTTCTATTCCCACGTCAAAACACCCCACGAACCTACATTAAAAGAGTCGGGCTTCTGGTCGGCGGTCTATGTCGGACTGGCCCTGATCTTTGGCGTGGGCGTGTGGATGGTATGGGACAAGCAGCATGGCATCGAATATTTCACGGGCTATCTCACCGAAAAGGCCCTGAGTGTCGATAACCTGTTCGTCTTCCTCCTGATCATGACCGGTTTCGCCGTGCCCCGACAGTACCAGCAGAAGGTGTTGCTGGTTGGTGTGGTGATCGCGTTGGTGTTCCGCACGGTTTTCATCTTGCTGGGGGCGGCCCTGATCAACAACTTCTCATGGATTTTCTACATTTTCGGGCTGTTCCTTGTCATCACCGGTCTGCGGCTGGCAGGTTCAGGGGACGAGCATGAGGAGTATGAGGAGAACGGGTTCATTCGCCTGGTGCGCCGCATGTTCCCGGTCACCCAGAACTACGTTGAGGATCGGCTTTCGGTCAAAATCGATGGCCGTACCATGATCACCCCGATGATGCTGGTGATGGTTGCTATCGGTAGCACCGATCTGCTGTTCGCGCTCGATTCCATCCCGGCCATCTACGGTATCACCGAGGAACCCTACCTGGTCTTTGCCACCAATGCCTGGGCGCTGCTCGGATTGCGGCAACTCTATTTCCTGTTGGGTGGCCTGCTTGACCGGCTCATTTACCTGAGCTATGGCCTGGCCTTTATCCTCATCTGGATCGGTTTCAAGCTGGTGGTGCATGCGATGCGGCACAATGAGGTCCCGTTCATCAATGGCGGCGAACACATCACCGTGATCCCGGAAATCTCCACGCTGCTATCGCTCGGCGTCATTCTTGTGACATTGATCGTGGCGACCGCAGCGTCCTTGTGGAGAACATCCCGCGACCAGCAGCAAGGCCAGGCCGCTTAATGTAGGGAATTTCGAGCCCCATGCCGGGCAGGCATGGGGCCTTCGTCGCTTCCAATCTGCCCCGCAACCTCGTAAACTTAAAGATATCGCGATAATGCGATAGTCCGTCTGCCCGTAATGGTGACCCGCGGACGGCAACCTCCGGAGATAAGAATGGATCACGTATCCCTCACGCAATGGCTCCTTACCGCGCTTATGTTTACGGTAATTTTGGGATACGAACTTGTCCACGCGGTGCGTCACCCTCACCAGCCTTCGATTAAATCATCTGCAATCTGGAGCGTGATCTACCTGGCGGCGGGCTTGCTATTTGGCCTGGTTATTCTCTCCATCTGGGATCGGACATTGGCGGTGGAGTATGTCACCGGCTATGTCACCGAGCGCGCGCTTTCGATCGATAACCTCTTCGTCTTCATCCTGATCATGTCGGCCTTTGCCGTGCCGCGCCAAATGCAGCAACTGGTGATG
>DJVD01000281.1 GCA_002440805.1 Chloroflexi bacterium UBA6265 | reverse complement strand
CGTTCCCGCCCTGTTTGCCAGCAGGATGACACCGGTATCCTCCACATCCAGCGCCGGTCCGAGCTCACTGGCCTGGGTGGTGCTCAAACTTCGTACTTGCACAGCATCGCCAAGCAGGTAGCGGAACAAGTCGATCGAATGGATGGTGGTATCCGCCAACGCCCCGCCACCACTTATTGACCGGTTCGCAAACCAGGTTCGCTCAGGATGGTCCATCATGCCGGCAAAGCGGTTGCGTAAGGTGATGATGGTTCCCAGTTCGCCGGATTCAATCAATTCACGTAGCGCCACGATCGCCGGTTCGAACCGGTGGCAAAACCCGACGTGCAACACCCCGCTTGCCTGCAGCACTGCGGCAGAGATCGCTTCGGCATCGTCCACGGTGTGGGCGAGGGGTTTCTCGCACAGCACGGTGAGCCCCGCCTCGATCGCGGCGATTGCCAGGTCCTTGTGGAATGCGGGTGGCGTGCAAATGCTGACGATATCCACGTCACCACTGCGGATCAGCGATTCACCCGAATCAAACACCTGCCACTCGCCGGTCTTGGTTGCTTCATCCCGCACAGCTGGCACGGCATCGGTCACGGCCACCGGTGCCAAACCAATCGAGGTCCATGTATCGATATGCTTGCGACCGATCGCGCCCAAACCAATCACGCCAATGCGCGGTGTGCTCATGCGTTTCCTCCGATAATTTCATCAATGTGAACGGTGCGCCCCTCGTCGGCGCTCCGATTGCCGGCATGGAGAATCGCCAGGACATCAAGGGTTTGGTGGCGTGTTACCGGCGGGACACCAGTACGGATCATCTCAACTAATGCGGCCATTTCATTGGTATAAAAGCCCATGCCGTCGTCCACGCTGAATGTGTAGCTGCCGTGCTCGCCATATACCGCCACCTTGAACAGGTAGCCGGCATCGCGCAGCGTCATGATCACCGCCGTCAGGCCGGAATCATAGGTCACCACCGCGATGTCTTTCTCTGGCATGGCAAATCGATGCACGGTTTCGGGGCGATCTTCGGTCACGGTTCCGACTACTTCCACGGCATGCACGCCATAGTTGAACCATTCGCCGGGTCCAATACTGACGATGGAGCTGAGTTTGCCGAGGGCGGCGATGGCATCTTGATCGATCTCGACAGGAAATCGCAGCGCCGAACTGCTGAACAACGGCGCAATGTGCTCGTGGGCCAGGTCGAAAAGACGAACCGCATCGGCGTACTCAGTGGTCATTGGTTTATCGACAAATACCGGCATCCCTGCCTGCAGGAATGGAATCGCCAATTCGGTATGGCGCGCACCAAGCCCGGTATCGTCAATGATGAGCACGCCATCCACCTGTTCGATCAGGTCGGTGAGGGTGTGGACGTGGGCGTCGTACGGCCCGAGCATTAACTCCAGTTCAGCCAGACGGTCGGGATAGTCGCCTGCCCAAACGTGGGTAATCCGGGCGTCGGCAATCCGGGGTGCATCCTCCTCGCTGCCATTGAAAATACGGGTAAACGCCTCGGCGTGATACGTGTTCACGCCAACCATTCCAATCCGAAGCAACATGGGCCTCCAGTGCGGTTGGTCAACTTCTCATGATCGTCATCATCGGAAGACTGGTGAAGACCGTCAAGATATGCGATGCACCTGGTTCGTCACTAACGGCTCCATCTTCGCCCAACAGAACGAGACGGGCCAACTGGCCCGTCTCGTTCCTGAATAATGCGGTTGAGACTTTACGCCTGCATCAAGCGACGCAGCACCGTCGGCAGGATGCCGCCATTACGCATGTAGTTGATATCCACCTGGCTATCAACGCGCTGGATCGTCTCGAAGCTGAACTGGCTGCCATCCGGGCGGGTGGCATGCACCGTAATTCGTCCCTTTGGAGAGAGCTGGCTATCGATCTGCTCGATGTTGAACGTCTCTTCGCCGGTAATTCCGAGCGTCGCGGCGTTCTCGCCCGGCAGGAACTGCAGCGGCATCACGCCCATCCCCACCAGGTTGCTGCGGTGGATCCGCTCGAAGCTCTCGGCGATCACCGCCTTCACGCCAAGCATCAGCGTGCCCTTGGCGGCCCAGTCGCGACTTGAACCCGTGCCATATTCCTTGCCGGCAATCACTACCAGGTCGGTACCCTGCTCCTGGTAGCGCATTGAGGCTTCCCAGATTGAGGTGAGTTCACCGGTGGGGAAGAACGTGGTCCAGTTGCCTTCCTTGCCATCGGCAATCTGGTTGCGGAGGCGAATGTTGGCGAAGGTACCGCGGACCATGACTTCGTGGTTCCCGCGACGGCTGCCGTAGCTGTTGAATTCGAACGGCTTCACATCCATGTTCGCCAGGTACGTTCCCGCCGGGCTGCCCTTGGCGATCGAACCGGCGGGAGAAATGTGATCGGTGGTGACCGAATCGCCCACCAGTGCCAGCACCCGGGCGTCGGTGACATCCTTCACTGGCTGTGGGTCGGGGGAGAGATTCTCGAAGAAGTTGGGCTCACGGACGTAGGTAGAGCTGACATCCCATTCGAAGAGATCGCCCTCGGGCACTGGCAGGTTCTGCCAGCGTTCATCGCCCGTGAATACGCTGGCATATTCCTCACGGAACATCTCCGGCGTCACGCTGGTGGACATGGCTGCCTCGACTTCCTCGCGGCTTGGCCAGATATCTGCCAGCATCACCGGCTCGCCATTGGGATCGATGCCCAGCGGCTCGGTTGTGAGGTCGATATCGACGGTGCCCGCCAGAGCGAACGCCACGACCAGCGGCGGACTTGCCAGGAAGCTGGCCCGCACCTGCGGATGTACGCGGCCCTCGAAGTTGCGGTTGCCGCTGAGCACGCTGGCGACAACAAGATCGTGCTCATCAACCGCATCGGCCACCACCGGCGGGAGCGGTCCCGAGTTGCCTATGCAGGTGGTGCAGCCGTAACCAACCACCTGGAACCCGAGTGCGCTCAGGTACGGCATCACGCCGCTCTGCTCGAGGTAGCGGGTGACCACCTGGCTCCCTGGTGCGAGTGAGGTTTTGACGTACGGAGCCACATCCAGACCGCGCTCGACGGCTTTCTTGGCAAGCAGGCCAGCGCCAATCATCACGCTCGGATTACTCGTGTTGGTGCAGGATGTGATCGCGGCGATTGCCACCGAACCGTGATGCAGGGTGACATCTGATCCGTTGATCGTGATGTCGACCGCACCTGCTCGCCTGATCCTGGCGGTGGCCTTTGGCGATGCAACCGCAGCCACCGATGCCGCCGGTTGCTGGTCCAGGTTCGCTCGATCAACTGAATTGCCGCTCGCCATGGACGACGGCGGATCGCTTGCCGGGAACGATTCCATCACCTGTTCGTCATATTTGGTTTCTTCTACCCGATCGGCAAACCGGTCGGAGTAGGCCTGATAGAAGGTATTGCGCAGGTGGCTCAGGGGCAGGCGATCCTGCGGTCGACGCGGACCGGCCAGGCTTGGCTCCACGGTGCTGAGATCGAGTTCAAGGGTGTCGTTGAACTGCGGGTCGGCCATATCGTCAGTGCGGAAGAGGCCCTGTTCCTTCGCATATTTCTCCACGAGTTCGATTTGAGCTTCCTCGCGGCCGGTAAGGCGCAGGTAGGTGAGCGTTTCGGCATCGATCGGGAAGAGACCGGCGGTGGCACCATATTCCGGTGCCATGTTGGCGATGGTGGCGCGATCGGCCAGGCCGAGGCTTGAAAGGCCCGTGCCGTAGTACTCCACGAACTTGCCAACCACGCCATGCTTGCGCAGCATTTCCGTAACGGTGAGTACAAGGTCCGTTGCCGTTGTGCCCGGATTCATCTCACCCACAAACTTGAAACCAACAACGTCGGGTGCCAGCTGGTACAGCGGCTGACCCAACATCACGGCCTCGGCCTCAATGCCGCCAACGCCCCAGCCCAGCACACCAAGACCGTTGATCATAGTGGTGTGACTATCGGTACCGACCAACGTATCCGGGAAGGCCACCGTCTCGCCGTTCTCGTCCTTCGTGCTGACGACGTTTGCGAGGTATTCGAGGTTCACCTGGTGGACAATGCCCGTGCCCGGCGGCACTGCGCGGAAGTTCTGGAAGGCCCCTTGTGCCCAGCGCAGCAGCGCATAGCGCTCGTGATTGCGCTTGTACTCCATATCCATGTTATTGAAGAAGGCAAGGTTGGTGCCGAATTTATCAACCTGCACCGAGTGATCGATCACCAGGTCAACCGGCACCAGCGGATTGATTTTGCTCACATCGCCGCCGAGCTTGGCCACGGCACTGCGCATGG
Organism: Chloroflexi bacterium UBA6265; assembly: GCA_002440805.1. GTDB lineage: Bacteria > Chloroflexota > Chloroflexia > Thermomicrobiales > UBA6265 > UBA6265. The sequence continues at coordinate 568 of DJVD01000281.1, read as the reverse complement.
CGGCCAAATCGACGACGCATGGCACGCCGGTGAAATCCTGCAGCACCACGCGGGCGGGCATGAACGGTAACTCGAAATCATCGCCGAGGGCGCCACCATCGGTAGGCTGCCACCTGGCGAGTTGCTCCACATGGTGGGCATTCGTGAATTCGCCGCCGGCAGTACGCAGCACATTCTCGAGAAGGATGCGAACCGTAAACGGCAGGCGTTCGATCGAATCGAGCACACCGTCCTCAACGAGTTTGTGGAGGCGATAGTAGGCGAAAGTGCTGCCATCGCTCAGCGATAGTGTGGATCGCGCGCCAAACGGATCCTGTGTCACATGGCTCATGGTGAAAGGAGGCCTTTCTGCTGTGTGTCATCGCGTGCCTCTCCCGCACCGCAATGACAGCCGCGGGCAAGCAACGCTGCTGCCCGCCACCGAACGTAGCGACGTTCGATGGGAGTGTGTGCCATCTGTTCATCCATATTGTAGGCCAAATTTCGGGAATGGGCGGGGTCCTGACCGCACTCCTGCACTGCGGATTGGAGTCGAAGTGCGTCTATTGGTTGCGGTGGCATGGCCAGG
>DJVD01000223.1 GCA_002440805.1 Chloroflexi bacterium UBA6265 | reverse complement strand
TCGGCACCATCGGTCACCAGCGTCTCCAGATGATAGGGGACGTAGTTCCCGTTCACTTTGGTGCCATTCTTGCTGCCGATATCGCGGATGCGCAGTTCGCCAGCACGACTAATGAAGGTGGCGTGCCGGCGGGAAACCGTGTTCTTCTCATCCTTCAGCACGATGCCATTCTCTGGCGATCGTCCTACCGATGTCTCGCCTTCGGGAATCGCGAAACGCTGATTGGCATTGGTGCCACGAATAACCTGCACACTCCAGTGCGATCGCCCGGTGGGAACCTGCTCGATCACCTGCGTATGNNCGAACCATCACATCACGGCGACCCAGCTGGGCGTCGGTATCGAATGTAACGCTGATGCGTGGTTGCAGGAGGGTGTAGCCCTGTTGGGATGCATATTGATTGAGCAGCATCTCGCAGTGGCGGTTGTAGCCCTCGACACCGGCGATGGTTTCACGAAAAGTGTCGGGATGGAGCAACACAACATAGGTGTTCGGTGCCAGCCGTCCGCCGCGAGAGGGTTGGGCATTATCACGCATGGCGCGCTCGAGGTGGTTTTCGATTTCAACCGGCTTCAGTTTCTGGCGCAGAACCGAGTTGGTTCCGCCTTCAACCGCGCCCTGGATCAGGTTTTCGAGCCGCTCCAGAAAGCCCATGGAGGATGCCTTTCGTGTATACGTACAATGCCCCCAATAGCCATCTATTCTACTTCATGGCTGGCCAGGAATCGGCAGGATTAGTCGTACTGCACCAGGCTGTGCAGGGGCACGCCGGATACGCGCTCGCGACCGTTGAGATCCATGAGTTCTGCCAGGAAACTAACCCCCACGATCTCGCCGCCCTGACTTCGCACCAGCTTGATGGTGGCATCCACTGTGCCGCCGGTAGCCAGCAGGTCGTCAACAATGATCACACGCTCACCGGCAGCGATCGCATCGGTGTGAAGCTGTAAGGTATTTGTGCCGTACTCCAGGGAGTATTCCTCGGTGATGGTTTCGCTTGGCAGTTTGCCCGGCTTGCGTACGGGCACCACGCCGGCACCAAGTTCATAGGCCATGGGCGCGCCGAAAATGAACCCGCGGCTCTCGATCACCACCACTTTATCGATGTGCTCGCCACGATATGGGGCAAGCAGACCATCAATTGCCTGCTTGAACGCATCGGCATCCACCAACAGGGTGGTGATATCGCGAAACATGATTCCCGGGATCGGGAAATTCGGGATATCGCGAATATAGTTCTTGAGGTGGGTGTTCAAATCGGTCATGATGGAGCGCAAGTCCTTGGGGGTCGAAATGATTGTGGGCAATGGCTTTTCAAACCATGCCAAGTGTACCCCACACCTCTTGCCATCCTTATTCGGGAAACGGGGAGTGCCAGCGTGAACGTAACCTTTACCCGGGCAGGTGTCGTTACCGGGTTTCGCAGCACCTTGCCCCTTGGGTTGCCGGTGGGGGCTTACGGTGCCGTTTTCGGGTTGCTGGCGCAACAGGCCGGTGTCTCGGCCCTGGAAGCAACATTGCTCAACCTGTTCGTCTTTGCGGGTGCCGCCCAGATGGCCGTATTGCCGTATTGGGAGTACCCGCTGCCCATCCTCGTCATTGCCACCACGACCTTCCTGATCAACCTTCGCCTTGTATTGCTCACCGCCTCGTTGCGGCCCTGGCTGCGTCGGTTGCCGGGCAGGCTGGTGTATCCGCTGTTGCACAACGTCAGCGATGAAAGCTGGTCGGTGGCGATGATGCGCTATCGCCTCGGCGAGCGCGATGCCGGAGTGGTGCTGGGCTGCAACCTCGTGATCATGGTGGTGTGGTTCCCGGGCACGCTGCTGGGATTTGCCCTGGGCGATCGCATTCCGAACCCGGAACAGTTTGGACTGGATTTTGCCTTTACCGCGGTCTTCGGGGCGATGCTGTTCGCTGGCTATCGGAGCAAACGGGACCTGGGGCCATGGCTGGCGAGTGCATTGGCGGCCACGCTGGTGTGGTGGCTGGCTCCCGGTACCTGGTATGTGGTTGCGGGCGGCATCGCCGGTGTTGCCACGGCGATCCTTACCGCCGATTCATCCCACCACGTCAACGTGCCAGAGCCTGAGGTGATTGAATGAGCGATGCCTGGTTCGCGCTGCATCGCGAGACGATCATCGTTATCTTCGTCATGGCGGTTATCACCTATGGGTTTCGGGCGGGGGGCTACTGGCTGATGGGGCGGGTAACCCTCTCCTCGCGGGTCGAGGCCGGCTTGGCCTACCTGCCGGGAGCAGTGATCACGGCACTGGTCGTTCCCGCGGCGCTTGAGGCGGGCGTCGAGGGCATCCTCGGGCTGGTGGCAGTGGCAATCACCATGCGGGTGAAATCCAACCTGTTGCTGGCCATGGTAGCGGGCGTCGCCACCGTCTGGCTGCTGCGCAATCTCACCTGAGTTGGCATACGTTCAGGGTGGTCGTGGTATTCTCGCCAACGGGACCCAGCGGTTTTCGCATGCCGAGACCCGGCGTTAATCGATTGCTGGGCATTCACGACCAACGCCATTTGGAGGAGATCACATGACATTCAGCAAGGCAGTATCACGACGCGCATTTGCCCTGGCCGGTGCGCTGGTGGCCGCCCACGGTGGGCTGGTCAAGCCACAGCCTGGCTTGGCGCAGGATTCGACTCCTGGTCCCTACACCACGCCCGAGCCACCGCCGGAATCGATTGCAACGCCCACGACACTGCCGGTGCAGGATGCCTACACCTTCGTGGTCGCGGGACTCGATACTCGCGGCAAGGACGATGACCAGAACACCGATGTCATCATGCTCAGTCGCGTAGATGTGTTGAATGGACGCGTTCGTACCATCTCGATCCCGCGGGATCTGCTCACGGATATTCCTGGCTACGGCATGCACAAGATCAACGCTGCCTACAACATTGCCAGCAAGGCCAATAACCTCGACTGGAATGCCGGTGTGGCCCTGTTTCGCGCTACGATCGAGTGGAACTTCAACTTCAAGGTCGATGGCATCGTCACCACCAACCTGCTCAAAATGCCGGGTGTGATCGATGCAATGGGGGGCGTCACCGTCATCAATCCGTATGACCTGGTCGACGATGCGTATCCTACTCCCGACTTTGGCACCAAGAAGCTTTTTTACCCGGCCGGGGAGTTGCGCCTGAACGGTGAACAGGCGCTCGAATTCAGCCGCACGCGTCACATGGATTTCGATGAAGGCCGCGTCATGCGACAGCAGCTTGTGCTTTCCGCTTGCCTGGATGAACTGCAGAAGCCCGCGAACCTCACCAGGCTTCCCGCGATCGTCGAGGCGGGTCAGCAGTTTGTGATGACCGATATCCCGGCCGATGTCCAGGGACACCTGGTGGCCAATGTGCCCAACATGCATCGCGAGTTGGTTGAGTGGGGCACGGTGGTGGAATTCCTTTGGGGCGAAACCCTCGCCGACGGCGGCTGGAATTACATGACCGACTGGACCGTCCTACCCGCCCACGTGCGGGGCTGGTTGGGTGTTGGTTACCTGGATGTCAACCGCTGGTAGCAATGGTCGTTATGGCTGCCGCCGTGCCCAGATGGAATCGGGGAACCGCTCGGTAATTGCGGCCCATACCCGCTTGGCCGTGGCCGGATTGTTGCCCTCGCGGAAATACTCCGCCATTCCGCGCCAGTAGATTGCCTCGGCAGTCATTGGTCCATCGGGATGGCGGTGCTCCACATCCAGCAGGCGGGCGATGGCGGTATCCATCTCCTTCCATCGCATTGCCACCCGGGCCTCGCCGATATCCAGTACATCCAGCATCACATCGGCGGGAACATAGTTGATCGATTCGTAACGGATTTTGCCCGTCCGATCAGCGAAGAGCACCGTTGGTGTCCAGAAAAGTCCCCACTCGCGTACCACTGCCCGATCCTGGAAGAGATGGAGCTTTACCGGAATGAATCGGGACGTGATAGCCTCCTGCACGGCCGGATCGGTGAAGGTTTCGTTAGCCAGGCGATCGCAACCACTGCAGTTATCCTGGTACACATCAACCAATATGGGGCGTTTCTGTGCCCGCGATTCCGTTTTGGCTACTTCCCAATCAGTAATCCAATTCATCTTGGTGCTCCTTCTTCCCGCATCATCTGCCATCGTGATCAGCACGTCAAATACGCTACTATATGCCTGTATGCCCGATGGGCTAGGCAGATGCCAATTATCAATCTTCAACGCTGAAAGGTGCCATTCTGCATGAGTCACACGATTAATCGACGCACATTCCTCGGCCTTGGTGCCGCGCTTGCCGCTACCGCCAGCGGCTTTCGCATTGTCGGCGCCCAGGAGTTTGTGACCCCCGCCGCACTCGAGCCAAAGGATATCTACAC
>DJVD01000065.1 GCA_002440805.1 Chloroflexi bacterium UBA6265 | reverse complement strand
TAATCGTTTTCTCACCCTCGCCCCGGAACCGGTCGTAGGCCTGTGGTGATCCTCGCATCGACCCCTACATCGCTGCAGCCGAATGGTGCGGGTTCGAGAACCGCTCCCAGCAGGCAACCAAAAAGGCGGATGCCCGGGCACCTACCCGGGCATCCGCCGTGAAGGAGTTCCGAACTACAGCCGGTAGGCGAGTTCGCCGTGTTGGGTGGTGTCCAGGCNNCGATCACCTTGAGGATCACGAAGGTAACGACGGCGCTGAAGGCAATAGCCGCACCCACTGCGACCAACTGAATGCCGAACTGCTCGACATTGCCGTTGAAGAGTCCATCCTTGCCGTTGGCGTTGACCGCGGTAGTGGCGAACAAGCCGGTGGCCAATGCGCCCCAGATACCGCCTACACCGTGGACAGCGAAGACATCCAGTGCATCATCGAGTTTGATGACCTGCTTGAGAAGATCCACCGCGAAGAAGCAGAACGCCCCCGCTCCCAGGCCGATGATGATCGACGCCGATGGCGTGACGAACCCGGCTGCTGGCGTGATGCCGACAAGCCCCGCCACCGCGCCACACGCTGCACCGAGCACACTCGGGCGACCATGTCGCCACCAGCTGATCAACAGCCAGGTGATGCCGCCAACTNNCGTTGAACCCGAACCAACCGAACCAAAGCAGGCTTGCGCCGAGGACCGTCATTGTCAGGTCGTGCGGATCGGTTTCCGGAGTGCCGAAATCCTTGCGTTGTCCCAACATGCGAGCGGCGACCACAGCCGCGACGCCAGACGAAATGTGAATCACCGTGCCACCGGCGAAATCGAGCGCACCCATCTGCCCGATCCAGCCGCCGCCCCACACCCAGTGGCATAACGGTGCGTAGACGAAGGTGACCCACGCTGCCGTGAAAAGCATGTAGGCCTTGAAACTCTTCCGCTCGGCAAACGCGCCGGTGATGAGTGCCGGGGTAATGCAGGCAAACATCATCTGGAACGCAACGAACGCCATCGCGGGAATGTTATCGGCATACGGGCCGGCTTCCGGACCGATCCCCCGCAGGCCAAAGTGCTCAAAGCTGCCAATCAGGCCGCCGCGATCGGCACCAAACGCCAATGTGTAACCCCACAATACCCAGATCACGCTCACCAGGCAGAAGGTAAAAAACGAATGCATCAGCGTGCTGAGCACGTTCTTGCGCCGAACAAGGCCACCATAAAAGAAGCCAAGCGCTGGCGTCATGATCATCACCAATGCCGCGCTCATCAGCACGAAGGCTGTATCACCAGCATTAATCCCGTCCATCCCGCTCCCCTGTTCCAACCGCGTTTCACGGCAGTGCTGACATACTGCGGATCATCGCGACATCGTTGTCTATACCGCTGGTGTACAGTTTGGAACCACAGGCAGCGCGTGATAACGTCGGGATAGAACAACTTTCCGAGGTGGAATTATGCGTTTTGCACAATCGCTACCTATTAGACGTCAACTACAGGTGACATCGACACCAAACTTATGCCGCGCGTACAACAGAGGGGTTGCACAATGAACAATTATCGCCACGTGCCGATCATCCAGGTCGATCCGGTTGTGTTGGTGGATCATCCCAGCGATACCGGTGAGGGGCCGCTGTGGGACGATGTCTCCAATACCCTCACCTGGAACGACATCCCGTCCGGCACCCTGTTTCGTTACGATCCGGCGGCACGCACCAACACGGTGATCTATCAACATACCGGCTCCATCGGTGGTCACACCTTGCAGGCAGATGGTTCGTTGATGCTGTTTGGCGACAATGGCGCAATCCATAAGCTGGTGAATCGCGCGGCCGAGGTCATCGTCGATGAAATTCCCGCTGTGGTTGGCAGTCGTTTCAACGATGTCATTGCCGATCCCCTCGGCAACGTGTTCTGCGGCACCATGCCCCTGGCGCACAAGCCAGCGCAGCTCTTTCGCCTGGATGTCGACGGCTCGCTCGATTTAATCTGGGATGACCTCGGACTGGGCAATGGCATGGGGTTCAGCCCCGATGAGAAGACGTTTTATCATTCCGATTCCAACCACCGCGTGGTGTACCGCGCCGACTACGCTGATGGCGAGCTATCCAACCGCAACGTACTGATCCGGCTGGATGATGAGTATGCCGTTCCCGACGGTATGACCGTCGATGCCGCCGGCGATATCTGGCTGGCCGTATGGGACGGCAGCAGCCTGCTGCACTACACCGCCACTGGGGAACTTATTGACCGGGTCATGTTCCCCGTGCGCAAGGTGAGCTCGCTGAGCTTCGGCGGCATCGATTTCGGCACTGCATTCGTTACAACCGCCGGTGGCAGGAATCGAGATGGTGACGATGGGCCTTTGGCCGGCTCGCTCTTCGCGGTCACCATACCCGGCGTGCGCGGAAAATCGGACTATCGCTCCCGCATCCTGTTGTAGGCAGACGAAAAGGGGGGAGGCGATTGCTCGCCTCCCCTCTTCGTTTACGTTGCTACGTTGCAATGCTAGAACGTGTCTGTCCGACGGTCATCGCCCTCGCCACCGAAATCGTCGTCCCAGTCGTCCAGCGGGGGCTCCTGGCGGCGAACCTTGGGCGGCTGCGGCATCCGCGGCGGTGGAGGCATGGCATCGCCCAAATCGAAGTCCTGCGGCTCATTACGAGCGCGCATCTGGTCTTCAGTTGGTCGAGGACGCGGCTGCGGTCGGCGGTCTTCACGCGGTGGCGCACCGGCCTGTCGGCGCGGTGGCTGCTGGGTCGGGCGTGGGCGAGGCTGCCGTGGTTGTGGCTGCACATCGCCAAAGTCGTCCTCATCGGCAAAGTCTTCCAACGCCGGCATCGGTCGACGCTGCTGCTGACGGCGCTGCTGCTGGGGCTCCTGCACCGGGCGCTGGCGCTGCTGTCCCTGGCGGCTTCGCTGTCGTGCGCCACCGGGCTCACCCGTTGAGGCCGGGGTGGCGCCAGGATCGTCATCGTACGCACCGGGAAGCCGACCGAAGATCTGGTAGAGGATGATAGAACCGAAGGTCCCAAGCGCGATACCGTTCATGGCGAAGTTGCCGATGTTCAGCGTGAGATCGGCGGTACCGACCAGCAACGTAACCGCGGCGAGGAACAGGTTGATGCCCTTGGAGAAGTCGACGCGATTATCCACCCAGATGCGGATACCGGCGACAGCAATGAGGCCAAACAACACCACGGCCACGCCACCCAGCACACCATCCGGGATACTGGCCACGAGGGCACCGAACATCGGCGAGAAGCCAAGCAGGATCGCCACGACGGCGGCGATAACGAACAGCGCGGTGGAGAATACCCTGGTCACGGCCATGACGCCGATGTTTTCGGCATACGTGGTCACGCCGGTACCACCACCGGCACCGGCAACCATGGTCGCGACACCGTCGCCGATGAACCCGCGACCGAGGTACGGCATCAGGTTGCGACCGGTCATTTCGGATACGGCCTTGATATGGCCGGTGTTCTCGGCGATGAGGATGATGGCCACTGGCGCAATCAGGCCAATCGCACCCATCTCAAACTTCGGCGCAGTGAAATTCGGCAGGCCGAATATATCTGCATCTCCCACCCCGGCGAGGTTGACGCCCTGGAAGCGGATGCCAAGCACCTCGCGGCTGCCACCATCGGTGCCACCCAGGATCAGCGCGGCAAAATAGCCCACCAGGGTGCCAAGCAAAATCGGCAGGCGGCCGAGGAGACCCTTCCCGATAATCGCAATCGCAAAAATGGAAAGGATCGTGATGATGGCCAGCGGCATATTGCTCTCGGCCCGTGGCTTGGCGCCGGCATGTGCGAGGTTCAATCCGATAATCGCCACCACACCACCCGTGACGATGGGAGGCATAAGCGTGTCGATCCAATTCGACCCATACATTGCCACGGCGAGCCCGGCCAGCGCGTAAATGAGGCCGCAAATGATAATGCCGCCCAAGGCATAGGGAATGCGGCCAGGATCGTTACCCACGCCGCCAGCCACAGCCGTCACAGCCAGCACCGGCGAAATGAACGCGAAGCTGGAGCCGAGGTAGCTCGGGATTTTACCGCCGGTGATGATGAAGAAGATCAGCGTGCCGATACCACTGAAAAAAATCGCGGTATTCGTATCGAACCCCATCAGCAAGGGACCGAGCACGGTGGCGCCAAACATGGCCAGCACGTGCTGGATACCCATGGCAGCGGTTTCGCCCCAGGGCAGCCGCTCGTCTGGCTGGATCATGCCCGCGCGGCGTTCCCGCCACGAGAACAGATTGCGGAAATAATCCTGAACGTCCGCAACGTTTAGTTGTTGCATCGAAGGCCCTCCCCAGAGTCATCGTTCGCGGCAGGAGATTGCCTGCCGTGTTTATTGTGAACGCCAGCCATGGATCGCACAAACGTTCGTACATAGCAAAATGGGGGAACCGGACATTGCCGACTCCCCCACCCTGATTGCGATGTGGCGAACGACTATTTGAGGTAGGTATTCACCTGTTCGATACCGTCGCGAATGCCATCCTTCGGATGGGCATTACCCTCGAACTCAATGGAGACATAGCCGCGATAGCCAGCGCCATCGAGAATCTCGCGGATGCGGGCGTAATCGAGACCCGGCACACCCACGCGGCTGCCGCCCAGGTACATCTTGGCATGAACCATGGCCAGGTCTTCGGTAAAGACCTGCATTTCGGCATATTGATCTTCCAGGTGGAAGAAGTTGCCGGTATCCAAAACATACTTCAGCCATGGCGAGTTCACGGCATCGTGAATTTGCCTGGTGCCCGCAGCGGTGCCGGTTGGACCCCAGTGATTTTCCAGCACCAGCGTGATGCCCTTGCGACCGGCATAATCGGCGGCAAAGCGCAGGCTGGTGATGGTCCAGGCGAGGCCATCCTCGTCAGTGAAACCTTCGATCGGTGGCTCGCCACCCTGATGGGCCAGCAATTCTTGCCAATCGGAGATGGTGTTCCAGCGGCCACCCAACACGCGCACAAACGGCGCCCCGAGAACGGAGGCAAAATCGATTTGCCTGATCAGGTTGGCCAGGTCATCGGCGCGATCGGCGGCACTCGCCTGCAGCGGATTGTTATGGGCGGCAAATGTGACGATTCGCACTCCGCGCATTGCGGCATACTGGGCCAGCTCGGCCAGTTTCTCCACGGTAT
>DJVD01000245.1 GCA_002440805.1 Chloroflexi bacterium UBA6265 | reverse complement strand
CGTCGAATTCAGTTTGAACTTCCTAATGTGCCGGGAGAGCCCATCAATAGAATCATGGACTTTCCCCGACACACGTCGTATTGCTTGCTCTCCAACCGAAGATGGCAGGAACTAGATCCCGCTGGCTTCGAACATCAAGAGGCGCTCATCGGGCCGCGGTTCCCATGCAATGGTGTTGGCCACGCCGTAGTTGTCGTGTTGCTGCCAGAGGAAGAGCCAGCCGGCTGCGTCGTAGACGCTCTGCTGGACCTCGTTCCAGATCGCCAGACGGGCTGCCGGGTCCACGGTTTTACTCGCCTCGGCTATGCGGGCCTCAATCTCGGGGTCACCGAATCCACTGTAGGTGGAATCGCCCACAAACAGGTAGGCCAGCGTGCCAAAAGCATCCAGCGCCGGGCCCCAGCCAAGGTAGAACATATCACCGGTTTGACGGTTGACGATCTTGTCGAGGTGGGTGCCCCACTCGTTATACTGCACGTTCACCGTGATACCGATATCACCAAGCGAGGCGGCAATTGCCATGGCGGCATCTGCGTCCATCGGATAGCGACCTTGCGGCGCGTCCATGGTGATCTCCAGCTCACCTTCGGCATAACCGGCCTCAGCCAGGAGCTCACGCGCTCGCTCGGGATTGAACTCGTAGGGAACGATGTCGGGGTTGCGATCCGGATTGAGGTCGGAAAGCGGTCCGGCCATGCGGGTGGCATAGCCCTGGAAAATGCCATCGATGATGCCCTGAACATCCACGCCATGGTTGATGGCCTGGCGGAGCGGCAGATTGTCGTAAAACACGCTATCTTCGCGATTGGTGACCAGGGCCACGTAGTTCACGCGGGAAGACGGGATCGACTTGATCGTGGCGAGGCCGCTATCTTCCACATCCGAGAAGGAATCGACCGGTACGTCCTTGACGATGCCAAGCTCGCCGGCAAGCAGCGCCGCGAGGCGCGTGGCAAACTCCGGCATGGTGCGGAACTGAACCTCTTTCACCAGCACATCGCCGGCCCAATAGTTGGGATTGGCTTGCAGGGTGATGTATTCGCCGCGCAGCCACTCGCTCATCGTGTATGGGCCGGTACCGGACGGGTTCTCCTTATAGGCGTCAATGCCGATTTCCTCGATCTGCACGCTATCGATCGGGTAGACCTCGGCAATGCGATCGTAGATCAGCGGGAACGGTTCATCGGTCTTAATCTGGATCGTGGTATCGTCCACCACTTCAATAGAAGAAAGTGGCTTCCAGCGCTCCAGGTAATGGCTCTCATTGGCCGGATCGGCAGCGTAATCGAATGCGGCCTTGAAATCGTTGATCGTCAACGGATTGCCGCTGTGGAATGTCACGCCCTCAGCAACCATTTTCAGGTTCCAGGTGAGGTCATCCACATTCTCCAGGTCGCAGAGCCAGGGCATGTAGCGATATTCGTCGTCCTTGTTGCGATTAATGCAGGCATCGAACATGTGATACGTGATGACACCGGTAGGGCCATCGACGATGTCGTTGGGGATGAGCGTGAGTGGATCACTGCCGACGCCGAGGGCGATGCGGTCGAGTTCCTTGCCCTGCGCGGAAACAGCACCAATCTGGTTCATACCGGCCAAAAGGCTATAGGAGATAGGGAGCGATCCGGCGATCTTGGCAAGCGTTCGTCGGGAAAGTGGACGACTCATGAAGCACTCCTTCTCTTGATTGCCTGGCAAGGCGCCAGACATATACAAAACACAGAATACAGATTTTTCTTGCAAGCCGGATTGCTCGCGAGGAACCTGCGTGGGGTGAAGACATACATTCATCATTGAAGTATGGGCCGATTATACCAACCACCCGAAAACTGTGGCAATGGAGGAGACACTCTTCGGCCTGGATGTTGGGCTGCAGTTCGCAAAGCTGCCTCGAATAATCGGCTATTCAATTTGCACAAAAACAGACTTAATACAGGTATATCCGGCTTCACACAACTAACACAACCTTTTTCACATTCCGATGATGATTAGTTTGTTCTGGACAAACATTGTGACAAACTGAACAAACCAATGGACATGTGGGGATAACTCCGATTGAAATTAAGTTTGTGCACACCTATTATCACGTACTCGTGATATGATTGGGAACAGATATTGAGGGTGCAGTCCCTCTCTGTCCGCGCGTGTTGCCGGACAGCCTTCTTTGCCCTCGCGGAACGTGGGGCCTACCTCCCGCGAGGGTGAACTATCACCACCACTATGGAAGGGATTATGAGCGACCTCCACGCTTTCTACGGACCCAACGCTGGCTATGTGCTGGAACAATACGACCGGTACATTTCCAACCCAGCCAGTGTGTCTACAGAATTCCAACAATTCTTTGCCTCGTTCGATCCTTCTACCCTGGAAGCGGCCGCCGCCGGAACGCCGGAAGCCCAGCTTTCGACCGCTCCCCGTGCCGACCAGATCGAGAAAATTGTCGCCGTGGTTCAACTGGCCACCGGCCTCCGCGAGTATGGCCACCTGGCTGTACCCCTCGATCCTATTGGCACCCCGCCTCCCGGCGCCCCGGAAATCGAGCTGAGTTCCTATGGCCTCACCGATGACGATCTGCGCAAGATCCCGGCATCGGCGGTCGGTGGCAAGGCCGCCGAAGGCGCCAGCAATGCCCACGAGGCCATGACCCGGCTTCGCTACCGCTACACCACCCGGATGGGATTCGATTTCGACCAGGTGCAGATCGCCGAAGAACGCGAATGGCTGGAGAATGCCGCCGAGAGCGGCGATTACGACTACGACCTCACCGACGACCAGAAGAAAGACCTGCTGAAGCGCCTCACCGCGGTGGAAGGCTTTGAGCAATTCATCCACAAAACCTATCCTGGCGTGAAGCGTTTCTCTATTGAAGGCCTGGACATGGTTGTTCCCATGTTGGACCTGGTCATTGAGGAAGCTGCCGAAGCCGGAGCCCGCGAAGTAGTACTGGGTATGGCCCATCGCGGCCGCCTGAACGTGCTGGTTCACACCATGAACCGCCCCTACGGCAACCTGATTGCCCAGTTCGAAAACCGTCACGACGAAGCACAGCCACCTTCCGGATTCAACCTGGAGATTGAAGAGACTCGCTCCGGCGATGTGAAGTACCACATGGGTGCGCGACTCACCAGGCATCCGGTTACCGGTGAGACGCTCACCGTGCCGATTGCATTGGCACCAAACCCGAGCCACCTCGAAGCCGTGAACCCGGTGGTGATGGGCATGACCCGCGCCGCACAGGATGACCGTGCCAAGGCTGGTCCGGCCAGGCAACATCCGGAGCGTGCCGTTGGCATCCTCCTCCATGGCGATGCGGCATTTGCCGGCCTCGGCATCAACGCCGAAACCATGAACATGAACGCGCTCAAGGGGTTCACCACCGGCGGTACCGTTCACATCATTGAGAACAACAACATCGGCTACACCACCCTGCCGTCCGATAGCCGTAGCACCACCTACGCCGCCGATCCGGCCAAGGGTTTCGAGATTCCGGTGATCCACGTGAACGCCGACGATGTGATTGCCTGCCTGAGCGCGATCAACTTCGCGATGGCCTATCGGAAGAAGTTCCACAAGGACTTTGTGATCGATTGCGTCGGCTACCGTCGCTATGGCCACAACGAGGGCGACGAGCCGCTCTACACCCAACCGGTGTACTACACCAAGATCCAGAAGCACCCTACGGTGCGCGCGATCTTCGCCGAGCAACTGGCCAAGGATGGCGTGCTCTCGCTCGACGAATCGAAGGCAATGGAGAAGGAATTCTTCGACAAGCTGGCTAAAATCCGCCGCGGCATCACCGAAGGCGAAGATACCTACCCAATGGACTGGATCGAGCCGATGCAGCCCAGCCACGGTATCGAGACCAGGATCGAATACCAGCGGCTGGACGCCATCGACCAGGCCCTGCACGAATTCCCCGAGGGCTTTGGGGTCAATCGCAAGCTCGGACGCCAGCTCCAGCAGCGGAGCCAGGTGGTTCGCAGCGAAGATGGCCTGTTGGATTGGGGCCACGCCGAGAGCATCGCCTTCGCATCCATCCTGCAGGATGGCACCCCGATCCGCTTCAGCGGTGAGGATAGCCAGCGCGGCACATTCAATCACCGCCACCTCGTGCTGCACGATTCCGAGACGGGTGACCAGTTCACGCCGATGTACCAGGTACCCGACGTAAACGTATCGTTCACCGTGTATAACAGTCCGCTGAGTGAGTTCGGCGTGATGGGCTGGGAATATGGCTACAACCAGAACGCGCCCGAGTGCCTGGTGATCTGGGAAGGCCAGTTCGGCGATTTCGCCAACGGTGCCCAGACGGTCATCGATCAGTTCATCTCCGGTGCCCGCTCCAAGTGGGGCGAAAAGCCGAGCCTGGTACTGCTACTGCCACATGGCTATGAGGGCCAGGGCCCGGAGCATTCCAATGCCCGCCCGGAACGATTCCTGCAACTTGCCGCCGAAGACAACATGCGCGTGGCAAATGTGAGTTCGTCCGGCCAGTACTTCCACCTGTTGCGCTTCCAGGCGAAAACCCTGCTTTCCGATCCGCGGCCACTCGTAGTGTTTACGCCGAAGAGCCTGCTACGAAATCCGATGGCGGCCAGTCCGGTGAGCGCGCTCACCGATGGCGAGTTCAAGCCCGTGCTTGATGATCCGCGCGCCTCCGGACGCAAGGATCTGGTCACTCGCCTGGTGCTGTGCACCGGTAAGGTGGCCATCGACCTCGAGCAATCCCCGCTGCGCGATTCCGAGAATGTGGCTGTCGCCCGCGTCGAAATGCTGGCTCCGTTCCAACGTGGTGCGCTGCGCGACGTGATCAGCAGCTATCCGAACCTCAAGGAAATCGTCTGGGTTCAGGAAGAGCCCCGCAATATGGGCGCATGGACCTATATGGGCTACCGCCTGCGCGATCTCGTGGAAGACCGCATTCCGGTGCGCTACATCGGACGACCGGACCAGGCCAGCCCGGCAGAAGGCTATGCCACCAAGCACAAGGAAAACCAGGAGCGCATTGTGGCAGCCGCCTTCGCCGATGTGTTGCCCCCGGATTCCGTGGATCAATCGAGCCAGGATTCCAATGGCAGCGAGGATAGCGCCAGTCGCAAACGCGAAGATGTTTCCGTAGCAACCGCTGATTAGGGCGACTATTTTCCGATACGCATGCCTGCTATGGTGTGCGTATCGACGTGTGATGCAACAACGACTCGTGCGGCAGGGCGCCAATCGATGCGAACAGGAGATCGGGAGAGATATGGCTATTACCGTAAAAGTGCCGGCGCTCGGAGAATCGCTGGTAGACGCCGTCGTTGGCACCTGGCTCAAGGGTGAAGGCGATGCTGTTTCCACCGGCGAAACGATCCTGGAGCTGGAGACGGACAAGGTGAACCTGGATGTCACCGCCGATAGCGATGGCGTGCTGAGCAAGATCATCGCCCAGGAAGGCGACGTTGTTGAAGTGGGCGCGGCGCTGGCAGAAATCGAGCCCGGTGGTGGCGCAGCCGCTGCACCGCAGGCGGCAACCGGCAAGGAAGAGCAGCCGGAAATCGTGGAAAACGCCGCCCCCGAGCCGGAGCAGCAAGCCTCGGGACACGAAAGTGCCGCCACTGCTGGCGCCGTCCGCGCCACCCCGGTGGTACAGCGCCTCGCCGAAGAACATGGCATTGATCTTTCTGCCATCAAGGGCAGCGGCCCGGATGGTCGTATCACCCGCGACGATGTGATGATGGCCCGTGCCCAGGGTCAATCCGCACCGGCACCCGCTCCTACACCGGCGGCGGCACCCGCCGCTGTCAGCAAGGCTGCCGATAGCCTTCCTGCTGCCGCACAGCCGCAGAGCAGCAGCAAGAGCGCCGTTGCTGTCGAACCGGACGGTCGCACCGAGCGGGTGCGCATGAGCCGCCGTCGCCAAACCATTGCCCGGCGGCTGGTGGAAGCGCAGCAAACCGCTGCCATGCTCACCACGTTCAACGAAGTCGATATGACCGCGGTGATGGATGTGCGCAAGCGCCGCAAGGACAAGTTCAAGGAACTCCACGGTGTAAACCTGGGCTTCATGAGCTTCTTCACCAAGGCAATTGTTGGCGCGCTGAAGGCATTTCCGGATGTCAATGCCGAGATGGATGGCGATCACCTTATCCTGAAGAAGTTCTACGATATCGGTATCGCCGTTGGCACCGACGAGGGGCTCGTGGTGCCGGTGATCCGTGATGCTGATCGCAAGGGCTTCGCCGACATCGAGCAGGATATCGTCAACCTCGCCACTCGCGCCCGCGATGGCAAGCTTGGGCTCGAAGAACTGCAGGGCGGCACGTTCACCATCACCAATGGCGGTGTGTATGGCAGCCTGTTGAGCACGCCGAT
>DJVD01000198.1:13428-14197 GCA_002440805.1 Chloroflexi bacterium UBA6265 | reverse complement strand
AATCGGCAACCAACTCGGTTAACTCACCGCCATACATCTTCGGGTTCTGCAGAACATCCAGAAGGGTGGCGCCGGTGGCAGGAGCCTTTTTGCCAACTGGTTCGTACCCGAATACGTCAACGAACAGGGTGTCAGTTGCAACTGGCCAGTATGTAGTGTTGTTCTTCCAGTAGCCAGGCGAGCACCACTGCACTTCCTCGGGCACTGGGCAGTCTGTGCTGACCGGAACAACTACACCGCCACCGCCTTGGTCTGTACCAATATCATATGGCCAAAAATAGACATTTTCGGCACCGGAGAAAGGATTGTAATCTCGTTCCGGTCCCACGATAAATACGCGAACAAAAGCCTGTGTGCCTGGCCCTCGGTCAGTAAACTCGGCTGGGAAGGCGTACCCATACGTGGGTTGGCCGGGGAGTTTGTTGCCGGCAGCGTCCTCTTCCCACCAGGTTGTCGTGTAGTAAAAGTTGGATCGATTGACCAGTTCCACATTGAGGTAGCATGCGCTTGGTACATAGGGCAGAATATCCAGGCAGTCAAGTAGTGCCGCATCTACTCCAGCCGTTCTTGCCGCGCTAAGTGAATCGTAGACTGAACCCGTTCCAATCAAAGAGGCATCGCAATAATTTGGAGGTGGGTCCTGAGCCGCCGCCGGTTGCGACAGCGGACTCATGACGCTGAACATCAGCGCGAACATCATAAACAACGCGACAACGCGATTCTTGCGGGTTTTACTCTCCACGGTTCCACCTCCACGTACATGTGATTT
>DJVD01000198.1:0-13379 GCA_002440805.1 Chloroflexi bacterium UBA6265 | reverse complement strand
CTTTTCACTCCGCCGGCCACGGGCAACGCAAAGCAGCAACATCATTTCAAAGACCTGGGGGACTTTGGGATCGGTGTTCTGTAAGGAACCACGTATGGAAATTCACATCGTCGCGGGCCCCCAGCCGCTTGCGACCCTGATTCAGGATGCACTTGTGGCCCAGTGGCCCTTCGCGCGTGTTGTCCCCATCCCGGACCACTTCGGCAGCAGCAGTTCGGTGTATCGCCCGCCGACATTGGCCCTGCTTTTCCACAATCACACCGTGGAGCACACCTCGGCGGATATCGTCGCCATCCGGCGGATATCCGGCTGCCCGATTGTGGTGAGCGCACCGCAGATTCCGGAGCCAATCGAAATTGCCTGGCTGCAACTGGGTGCGGACGTCGTGGTCGGTTCAGTTTCTCCAGCCAGGCTGGTGGCAATTGTCGGCGCGCTCATGCGCAGGACAACGGCCCATGGTCCGGTACTGGCCCGCATGCATACCGTCGGGGATCTGACGTTCGACGTTGCCCGTGGCGCGGTCAGTGTCGGCAGCAAAAAGTTGCCGGTTACACCTACCGAGTTCCGCCTGCTGGAGAGCCTGGCGGCCGCTGACAGCGGTTGTGTGGCCTCGATCGACCTGATGAGTACGATTTGGGGAATGGATAATGCTGCCGTGCGGAAGTCGCTCAAGGTCCATATAAGCCGCCTGCGGCGCAAACTGGCCGAGGCTGGGAGCGATTTCACGATACAAGGCGTGCGGAGCAACGGTTACGCCCTGGTGGATCAGTATGACCGTGATCCGATTGCGGACATCACAGGGGCATCGGTCGAGTAGCCACGTCGCGAGTACGCCAGCGGCGGCCTGCGATGTGATGAAGGCGATCACGGTGGTGGCCGGAGGCATTGCCTCCGGCCACATTCTGCTCACTGCGTCAGGAGAGTATCTCCGGGGCACGGAGCTCCCTGACCTGGAAAGCACTGGTCAAGCGGGCAGTCGGCGATGATGTAATCGCCAGCTGCTCCGTGGTTGTTCCACTCCAGCGTCGCCAGGTCGTAGCCGCCAGCGAGGATTGTGCCGCCGTCAAGGGCGAATCCGGGTACATACACGTAGTTCAGGTACGCGGTCACCTGTTGGCGGGTGTACGCGTCGTACTTCTTCGGGTTGCTAATCACCTTGATCAGGGTGGTGCCTGGTTCCACGTTGGTCGTGAACCCGATTTGCCCGAGCGTCGAGTTCAATTCTGCAATTCCGGCTGGCTTGTTTTTGTAAAAGCCCTGGCTGCAGCCATAGACATAGGTTGGTTCCGGCTCAGCGCAGTTGGTGTTGATAGGGTAGACAATCCCGCGACTGGTGGTTCGCCAGTGGGCCTTGTCGTAATCGCTCAAGCCGACGCCGATGTCACTTTCCGGGGAGTTGAAATTGATCAGCACCCAGGTGGTGCCACCGTTGTAGTCTTCAGGGAACTGGACCGTGAACGAGCCGGTGCCATACGCCGTGGACCCCCAGGTTGTGGGAGGCGCACCCTCGTACGCTCGAATCACCACGCCCGCCGAGTCAGTTTCGTACCAGCTGAGTCGGTCGGTATATGTAAATGGTTGACCGCTGACGGAAGCGTACACATACGAGGTGAACGTCGCCGTAAGCGAGCAGGTTTCCGGGGAGTTGGTGATCGAGAGATCAATGCAATCCACACCGGCGGGCACAGCGTTGGCCCACCAATTGGCGACGCTGCCCTGCGAGGGTTGGTTGGTGAAGTTGCAGAAGAAGAGACGATCGTTGATGTCGGTGGATGGCACCGGTGCCTGTGCCGAACTGAGTCCCAGCGACCCAAAGCTGAGGAATAGCGCCATTATCACTGTCACGAGGCGATAGAGGGTCATGTGCTTTTTCATGGTGTTCTCCCCGCATTACAGCAGGGAACCCGATGTGGAGATAACGAGTGATGGAATCCTTTGACGTCAGGCTGCATCACTCGCCAAAGCGCGGATACTTTGGATACGGCGACAAAGCGACCGGATCGGATGATGTATTCCTCAACACTCCACCTCCTGACACATTTCTCTCACTATCCGCAAGATACCGGTACATGTGCTTCTGGGAGGATCAC
Source organism: Chloroflexi bacterium UBA6265 (assembly GCA_002440805.1). Lineage (GTDB taxonomy): Bacteria > Chloroflexota > Chloroflexia > Thermomicrobiales > UBA6265 > UBA6265. The sequence continues at coordinate 11,289 of DJVD01000198.1, read as the reverse complement.
TCTCCAGGTGCACGAGGTGAATAGATGTATTCACAATTCCCGTTTAGTGGAGAAGGTGTTGTTTATGGTATACTAGATTAAGATCAAGTAAAGGATAATTTTCTCCATTTGTAGGAGTAAACAGCAGGTGGAATAGGGTTTATCCTTATAAAAGTCAACCACATGTAAGGCCATTGGCCCTGATCGGTGCAATGTGATGAAAGCCCGAATCATCCATTCCGTTTCCTCTGCATCCGCCGCGTCCGCCATCGCCAACGTTCTGCACAAGCACTGGCCCACAGCCACTATCGAAGTCACAGACATTGGCAGGCAGCGCAGAATGGGTGGGGTTTTTCCTGCCAGCCTGATGGTGATCGTAAATGGGAGGTGGCCGGAAGAAATTTCGGCGGAAATCGTGGCGATTCGGCAATCCAGTGATTTCCCGTTGGTCGTTTATTCTCGGGATGTAGAAGAAAAATACGAGATCGAATGGCTCCATCTCGGCGCCGACGAAGTGATTACCACCGGATCGGCAGCCAAGTTCCTGGCGATCGTTGATGCGCTCATGCGCAGGCTTGGCGATCAGGGTGAAGTGCTGGACAAAGTGCGCAACTTCGGAGATATGACCCTCAAGTCTGGTCGTCAGGAACTCACTATTCACAATAAGCGCGTGCAGCTCACTCCGACAGAATTTCGGCTGCTGGATGCGTTGACATCTGAACCCGGTGAGGTCATATCCCCGGCGAGGCTTGCCAGGGCTGTATGGGGCGTTGATAACGCCGGGGTGCGGGATTCCCTGAAGGTGCATTTGAGCCATCTTCGGCGCAAACTGGCCGATGCCGAGAGCACGTTCACCATTCAGAGTATGCGCGGTACCGGTTACGCTCTGGCTATGCGTGATGTGTTTAACACCACAGACGACACACGAATGAGAAATCTTTTGACTGGCTCGTGAGATTCCTGTTGCTGGCGTTCATTTACCGAAGGTAGATCAATGCCCCGGCGATGCTGCCAATCACCGTGGCTGCGGTGATCACCAGGCTAATTCCGCCAGCAATTCGTTACCCCATCTTCCATTGCCGTACGCCCATGATCCCCAACATGGCGGCGATGCCGACGGCAAACGTTCCCATGCTGAGTTCTAACAGCAGACTAATTTGCGGAGCAGAGAATCAGTATGGTTATGGTGAGTATCGGGCACGAGAAATATGAGAACCCAATAAGGAAAAGTCGACCTGCCATGATATGCTGGCTCTAAACATGAAGTTTACCAATAGGCGTGCTCATGACCCGGCGCCACGAACATCAGTTTGGGACGAAACTGAAGCAGTTTCGCGAAGCCGCGGGACTTTCTCAGGATGCACTGGCCGAACGTACCGGCCTCAGTGCACGTGGAATAAGCGATCTGGAACGAGGAGCCCGACGTACGCCAAGACTCGAAACCGTGCGCATGATTGCCGATGGTCTTAATCTGGACGATGCCCACAGATCTGAGCTCTTACAGGCGAGATCAGAAAACCTCGCGTTTACGATACAACCTCCTGTAGATTCCACCAACTTGCCAATCAGCCTCACGGCGTTTATCGGTCGCACTGAAGAGATTGAAAGCATCCTGGAGATCATCACCAGGGAGGATGTGCGTTTACTGACACTTACCGGGCCGGGTGGTGTGGGTAAAACGCGGGTCGCTATTGAGGTGGCCCATCAGCTAAGCCGACACATGGATACCGACATACTTTTCGTCGACCTCGCTCCAGTGCTGCATCCGCAAATGCTTCTCTCGACAATCGCCATTCGGCTCGGTGTCCCCCAACACTCTGATGCTGACTTGCGCATCGCGCTTCCGATTGCATTAAGAGATCGGAAGCTCCTCATAGTTTTGGACAATATGGAACATCTGGTAACTGCTGCCCAAGACATAGCCTGGATATTGGCTGCATGTACCAGCATCAAATTACTCGCTACCAGCAGAATCATTCTCCGCCTTGTAGCAGAACATGTATTTCCGATCGACCCGTTCGATTTACCTACGGCATCGGACATCGGTTCCATCATGCGCAATGATGCCGTTCGGCTCTTTGTTGAACGGGCACGTGCTGCCGATTCCAGGTTTGAACCGAGTGAGGATACAGTTCCGGCCATCGTGGAGATCGTTGGCCGCTTGCAGGGTGTACCGCTTGCGATTGAGCTGGCCGCCGCAAGGGTACGTGTGAGCCCGGTGAAGGCGTTGTCGGGCCAACTGAATCCCCAACTTCCGCTTCTCACCAGATCTTCCAACGATGTGTCTCCTCGACACCGCACCATGCGAGATACCATCGCGTGGAGCTGCGAACATCTTTCGGCGGCGGCTCAATTTGCGTTCAGAGGACTTTCCATATTTCCATCCGGGTGTACTTATGAGACTGCAATTGCAGTGATCTCTCTTCAACGCCAGCTTTTCGGTGAAGAGATCATTGATTCAATCGAAGATTTGGTGGATAGCAGCCTGTTGCGAGCGTTTGAAGACGCTGACGGTCAAATCCGGTATCGCATGCTGTTTGGTGTGCGAGAGTACGGTCTTGAGCAACTACGGGCCCTAGGGGAAGAAGAGGCCGTTCGGCTGCGCGCTCATTCGCAATGGGCAATACCTTTGGCCCAGAGTGCCACGTTTGTTCATCTCCGACCCAACCTCGTGGCCACGCTCAACCTGCTTGCTGCCGAATCGCAAAATCTCAGCGAGCATGTGAGTTGGTTAAAGCATCACGGTCTGGTGCATGATGCCCTGGAGATTTCGGGATCCCTTGCCTCGTTCCGAGGACTTCACGGCCACTTTGATGAAGCACGGTCGGAAACCGGTGCCCTGCTAATGGAGCCGGCGAATGAGGCACCATCGGTTGCGCGGGCGAAGGCGCTTGTGGGTATGGGTATCGTTGGGCTGCTTTCGGACGATACGGCCGGGTCCATTGCGATGCTGCAAGAAGCCGAGGCTGTTGCACGGCAGGTCGATGCCTCCGAATTACTTTGGATGGCGCTGTACTTTCAGGCCGTGAACATGGTGTATGCCAGCCGCATCGAGCAATCCAAACCATTGATTGAAGAGGCCCGGGAGATTGCTGCAATGGGAAACTATCCGGCGCACATTACGCATCAGCCAGCACTTTTCGCCACCATTTCGCAGAGATTGGGGGATTGGGACTCGGCCTTCACTCATATGCAGGAAGCGGTTCGTTTGGCCAAGCAAAATGACCTCACCTGGTTTGAGGCACAGTTCTCCCGGCGACTCGGATTCTATTATTCCCGCCGCGGCGAGTTTGATTTGGCGGAGAAGCTAGTGATACGGGCGGAGCACCTCAATCAGGAACTGCACAGCCTTTGCGAAATTCCTCACGTTCAGGTCATGCGGGGTATCGTCGCGTGTCGCAAGGGCGATCCCGTTGAAACGCGAGTGATGGCCGAGAAAGCCCTGGCATCTTCGCGTGAGATCGGCTCTATTGGGGGAGTGAGTGGTAGCTTGATTCTTTTGAGTCACGTGGCGCTTATTGAGAACCGCCCAACAGAGGCGCTTGGGATTCTTTTGGAAGCCATTGAGTGGTCTGAACGATGTGGAGATGTTTTTGATCTGGTTCAGAGTCTGGACTACCTGGGAGACGTTGCCGTTGCGTTCCAGGAACCGGAACGCGCTGCTTGGTTTGTGGGTGCGGCAGACAACCTGGTCGAGCGCAACGGAATAGTTCGCGAGGAGCTCGTGCGAGGAGAGCACGAGCTCCTGCTGCGCGTACTGAACCAGCAGATTAGCGAAGCCGAGTTTGCAGCACAATATGACCGGGGACGGTCCATGACGTTTGAGGAAATCCTCGCAGAGCTGCGAGCGTGGGAACCGAAACTTCCCGACAAACCGCCAGCATAGAACCGGGGATCCAGGCACGGTGGATAGATAGATGATGGGTACTGGCAGTGAGTTGCCGTGCAATTACATGACGCGTCTGGCTGATTCCTGCCAGCAAGGTTCCCGGCGAATCGCCTGGTTCGAATTCCGTTAACTCGAATACAGCAGCATCAGCGCGCCACCTACCACGATAGCAGCCACTACCATCAGGCTTAGGCCACCCGCCACGCGGTAGCCCATCTTCCATTGCCGTGCCCCCATGATGCCCAGCATGGCGGCAGTGCCAATCACGAAGGTGCCCATGAGGAGCGCGAAATACATCCTGCAATTCCAATCCGCCGTACAATGGTTTGAGGCACATCGGCCTAAAATCCAGCGTTAGGGTATCACTTCCATGCAACAAATGGGCATGCGTCAATCCATGCACAATTCTATTCGCGGCGCAGAGTTGAAGAACCATCGCACGTCCCGCCAAACCGTTCGCCGCATCATGCAGTTTGGCAAGCCGCATCTTAAGCTCATCATCGCATTCGTGATTGTCAGCGTCATCATCGCCGTGCTGGCCGTTGCTACGCCGGTGCTCGCTGGTCGGGTGGTGGATGCCATCGTCGGCGGCACGTCCGAGCGCACCGTCATCCTGCTGGCGATCACGATCGCTGTGATCGCAATTCTGGAGGCCGGCCTCGGCCTCGCGGCGCGCTGGCTGAGTTCGCGGATCGGTGAAGGGCTCATCTTCGATCTCCGCACCACCCTTTACGAACACGTCCAGAGTCAGCCGGTTGCTTTCTTCCTGCGCACCCGTACCGGATCACTGGTAAGTCGCCTGAATAACGATGTTATTGGCGCCCAGCGCGCTTTTGCGAGCACGCTGTCCGGGCTGGTGAGCAACCTGGTTATGCTGGCGCTAACGCTTGGCGTGATGGTGAGCATCAGTTGGCAGATTACGCTGCTCGCCGTATTGCTCCTGCCGGTATTCCTGATTCCGGCCCAGCGAATGGGACGGGTTATAGCCCGCTACCAACGCGAAGCCGCCAACGCGAACGCAGACATGGGCAGCCGCATGACTGAACGGTTTAATGCCGGCGGCGCCACACTGGTGAAGCTGTATGGCGATCCCGCAGGAGAGTTGAAGCGCTTTGCCCACAGTGCGGGCGTGGTTCGCGATGTGGGTGTGAAGACCACGCTGGCGCAAACCTCGTTCATGATTTCGCTCACCCTGGTTTCCTCACTCGCCCTGGCGCTGGTGTATGGCCTTGGCGGCTGGTATGCCATTCGCGGTTCGCTTGAGCCAGGTGCCGTTGTTTCGTTGGCGCTGTTGCTCACGCGGCTGTATCAACCGCTCACCGCGTTGGCTGGTGCGCGTGTCGATGTGATGAGCGCGGTCGTGAGCTTCGAGCGGGTGTTCGAAGTGCTTGATCTGGAGCCTATCCTTCAGGAAGCCGATAACCCGATAGATATTCCGGATGGCCCGGCTGCAGTGGCCTTTAGCGATGTGCATTTCAGCTATCCCACTGCGGATAAGGTCTCGCTCCCTTCACTGGAAGAGGGCGTGGAGTTCCACGATCGCGGCGGCGAGGAGATTCTGCACGGCATTTCATTCGAGGTCGAGCCCGGCAAGATGATCGCCCTGGTCGGTTCGTCTGGAGCTGGCAAATCCACCATCTCCCAGCTGGTGCCACGCCTCTACGATGTGGATTCCGGTTCGGTCACCATTGGCGGTGTTGATGTCCGTCAGGCATCGCTGGCCTCCATCCGCGAAACAGTAAGTGTGGTGACGCAAGACGGCCACATGTTCCACGAACCGTTGCGCGATAACCTCGTGATGGCCAAAACCGGCATTTCCGATGAGCAAATCTGGAACGTGCTGGATCGCGTCCGCCTGACAGCATTGATACGGGCGCTGCCCGAGCAACTCGATACCGTGGTAGGTGAGCGTGGCTACCGATTTTCCGGTGGTGAGCGCCAGCGATTGGCCATTGCCCGGTTGCTCCTGGCAGAGCCACAGGTGGTTATCCTGGACGAAGCGACATCCAGTCTCGATTCAACAAGCGAAGTCGCGGTGCAGCACGCCCTTGGCGAAGCCCTGAAGGGTCGTACCGCGCTCGTCATCGCGCACCGGCTCAGCACCATCCGCGCTGCCGATGAGATTCTCGTGATCGAGGCGGGAACCATCCTGGAGCGCGGCACGCACCTGGAACTCCTCGAGCGCGGGGGCCGGTACGCCGAGCTGTACAACACCCAGTTCAGCAATGCGTCCCAGGCCCGCCTGGAAGCGGAAATTGCCAGCTGACCTGCGGTCACCACAATTAATAGGGTATTGCGTGCGGAATAGGGCATAGCGCTATTGACATGCATTGTGCCCGGGGATACATTGCGAACATTCTCACTTTGGCAACGGCGCCATGATCTGTTTGCGCGCAACCAGTGTGGTTGTGCTGCCTGTTGAAACCACGCGCTTTTTGAAGCGTTGGAGGATGATGCAATGACTCTTGGACCCGAAATGCAATCCCACCTGGACGATCTGCTAAGCGATGCCATGCACAGTCCACAGAGCCGCCGCACACTGATGCAGCGTGCATTGGCTGTTGGCGGCGCTGCCGGCCTTGCCTACGTCTTCCCGAAAGCTGTTTTCAGTCAGGCAGCGACACCAGAGGCAACGCCAGGGGGCGAGGCCCCCGGTGTGCATATCGCCGGCGGGGATGTTGAGCTTGCCGACGAGCAGGTAATCCGCCTCGGAATGACCGAGCCAAAGAGCATGGATCCCGGTGTCAGTACCGGTTATGACGAACTCGGAATCTTCTTCAACATCTTCGATGGCCTTACCGGCATCGATATGGCGACCGGCGAGGTTGTGCCGCGTTGTGCCGATAGCTGGGACGTGAACGAGGACGCCACCGAGTACACATTCCACCTTAATCCCAATGTGACGTGGAACAACGGCGATCCGATCACAGCTGCCGATTTCGAATACTCCTGGAAACGCGTGCTCGATCCGGATACGCTCAGCCTTTATCGGCCAGCCATGCATCCGATCAAGAACGGTCTCGCGATCGATTCCGACACCGATCCAATGGACTTCAATGAGCTCGGTGTGACAGCCATCGACGATGTCACACTGCAGGTGCAGATGGAAGCATCTTGCCCGTACTTCCCGCTGCTCACCAGCACCTGGACCTACTACCCGGTGCCGAGGGCAATTGTAGAAGAGCACGGCGATGCCTGGGTAGAAGCGGAGACCATCCTCTCCAACGGCCCGTTCAAGATGGTGGAATGGAATCACGATCAGAGCATCATTCTCGAGCAAAGCGAGAATTATTACGGCGAGAAGCCCACGATTACCCGCGCCGAATACACCATTTTCCCGGACGACAGTGACCAGGAATACATCAGCTTCGAAAACGACGAGCTTGATTTCGCCTGGCCGAGCGCTTCCGACCTCGAGCGCATTGCTTCTGATTCGGAAGCAATGGCAACCATTCATCAGTTTGCGCAATCGAACTGCCGCTTTGTCACCTGCGATACCAAGACTGCCCCAACCGACAATGCCGATTTCCGGCGCGCACTGTACGCCGCCATCGATCGCGATGTCATTGCCACCACGATCCTGAAGGGCACGGCCGTGCCGGCGCTCAATGTGATTCCGGCAGATATCCCGGGGAACAATCCGGAAGCCGTGAACCCGGTGGGCGAGGAGGCCGCCAAGGCTGCCCTCGAGGCCTCGGGCATCGACCCTGCAACTATTGAGTTGGAATACAGCTACCGCGTTACCAATGAGATCAAGTTGGTTGCGGAATACCTCGAGCAGCGTTGGCCCGAAGTGCTTGGTATCAAGGTCAAGCTGAACCCGATCGATGCTGCAGCGTATTCCGATTACGTCAGCAGCCGTGGCGATCAGCCGTTCAACACCAAGTACGGCACCTGGGGATCGGACTTCGCTGATCCGTCCAACTGGCACAACCAGAACTTCATCAGTGCGTCCGATCATTACTACCTGAGCTGGAAGAACGAAGAGTACGATGCGCTGTGCGCCGAGGCAGTATCCGAAACGGATGCCGATGCGCGCAACGAACTCTATCGCCAGGCAGAGGTGCTGTTGGTGCACGATGCTGCCTACATCCCGGTGTATCGCGGGGTAGCATCGGTGGCTGTGAAGCCGTGGTTGGTGGACTTCCATGTTCAGCCAATCCTGGCGTACGCACACTTGCGCCTGCCAAAGATCGCCGCGCACTAGTGATGTTTCGAGAGCGGGTGGCGTACGCCACCCGCTCTCTTCTGCCAACATGTGGGTGGGGATGAAATCTTGAGTCGGTCTGCTTATACGATTCGGCGGATATTGTTGATATTTCCAACAATGCTCGCCATTTATACAATTACCTTCTTCCTGATTCATGCCACCCCGGGGAGTCCATGGAGCAACCAGGACAAGCCAATGCCGAAGGCGGTCACCGATCGCCTGAATGAGGCGTATGGCTTGAACGATCCCTTGTGGAAACAGTACATAGACTACCTGACCAATGTGTTGCGGGGCGATTTCGGCCCGAGTTTCACCAGCCGTTCCCGCACCGTCACCGATATCATCATCGATACGTTCCCCACGTCGCTGCAGTTGGGCATTGTCGCGATGGTATTAGCGGTGATTGCCGGGATCACGCTCGGTACCATAGGTGCCGTGAAGCACAATACCTGGATCGCCTATCTTTCCAGTTTCCTCGCCATTATCGGTATTTCCACGCCAAGCTATGTTGTGGCCAGTTTGCTGGTGCTTTTTCTTGCCAGTTACCTAGGATTGGTGCCCACCAATGGCTGGGATGGAGTGGCCAGCACCAAGATCATCATCCCCGCGCTGGCACTCTCGTTTTACCCTGCGGCTATCCTGGCGCGATATACGCGATCAAGCCTGCTGGATGTGCTCACAACGGACTACGTGAGGACGGCCCGCTCCAAGGGACTGAAAGATCGCGCCGTAATCATCCGGCATGCGCTACGCAACGCGCTGTTGCCGGTCGTGACGGTGGGGGGCGTGGTGTTTGCCGATATCATCACCGGCTCCTTCTTTGTCGAAACCATTTCCGGCGTGCCCGGACTGGGGCGATATTTCGTCACCTCGATCTCCACCCGCGATTATCCGGTGGTGTTGGGCACGGTGCTGCTTTTCGGTTTCGTGATCACGCTGATGAACCTGATCGTGGACCTGATCTATCCGCTGCTTGATCCGCGTATCACCCGATAGTTCCCTGAGAGGACAATCATGGCATCCACTACGTTGTCGGCGGCGAAGAACCGGGAATCCCTCCATGAGATTGAAGGCTTGTGGAGAAGTGCGTTCCGACGCCTTCGCAAGAACAAACTCGCACTTGTTTCCATGTGGTACCTGGGTTTTCTGATTTTGGCCGCAGCGTTCGGCCCGCTGCTGATCCCGTACTCGTATTCCCAGCAGGATTACGACCTGGTAACCCAGGGCCCGAGTTGGTCGCATCCGATGGGTACAGACCAGTTGGGGCGCGATATCTTGGCCAGATTGGTGTTTGGCGCACGGGTGAGCCTCACCGTGGGCATCGTGGTGCAATTGGTGATTATCGTCATTGGCGTGCCGCTGGGCGCTATGGCCGGCTACTTCGGACGTGCTTGGGACATGGTGATCATGCGCGTGGTGGATGTGTTGTATGCCATGCCGAACCTGCTGTTCGTGGTCGTGATCATGACATTCCTGCGAGGGCAGCTTGCGCTTGGTAGCGATCAGGATGGTTGGCTGGCAGCAGTGGCCCGGCTGGATACACGCACGGGCGGGCTCATCGGCGTGTACATCGGCCTTGGACTCATCGGTTGGTTGACGGTAGCACGTATCGTTCGCGCCGGGGCGATGAGTTTGAAGGAGCGGGAGTTCGTGGAAGCTGCCCGCAGTGCCGGCGCCCAGGACAGTCGCATCCTCATGCGTCATGTGTTGCCGAACACGCTCGCACCAGTGGTGGTCGCCAGTACGCTGGGGATTCCGGGCGCCATCCTGTATGAAGCCGGCATTAGCTTCCTTGGCCTGGGCGTGATTCCGCCGATGCCGAGCTGGGGGCTAATGATCGCCGAGGCCATTCCCAACATGCGTACACACCAGTTCATGCTGGTATTCCCGGCAGTGACGCTTTCGCTCACCGTCCTGGCGTTCAATTTCCTCGGCGATGGCTTGCGCGATGCGGTAGACCCGTGGATGAAGCGCGGATAATACGTCGCTACCGGGCAAGCTCGGCCACGTTGAAGCACGGCAACGAGCCGGCGGCTGGACGGATCGTAAGGTTCCGAACGGATATCTCCAGGAGTCGATCAACCTGGTCCTCAGAAACTCCCTCGATGTGGACCGGCCCACGTGAGCCGCATCTGGATCACAGCGGTGGTGCTATTCGCAAAGTAGGGTCGGGCGATGCATGCTGGCTGATTGCGACCGGTGTGGCGGGTTGGGGCGAAGCTGACGGGGTAGCGACGGGCAACGATACCTGCGATGGCGGTACGATCACCGGCTGTGTGGTTATCTTGGGACGTTCGGCCGGATCGTCTCGCCAGGTACACAGGTCGTCGGTGGCAACCGAGATCAACTCCAGATTGACGACCGCGATCGCCAGTTGGCGCGGATCGTTTTCCACGGTCGAGGCCGGTCGCATGCTGACAAACTCGACCAGGTTCGGTCCCTGGTTCAGCGTGAGAACGACGCCGTCCAGCGGCTTGTAGCGATCCGTTTCTACCGGAATTGATCGTTGCACAACTCCGTTAACCCGGATTTTCACCTCATTGGGCCGTTCGATTGAATCGAGGAGACCGCGAAGTTTCACCTGACCGGCTTCATCCATGACCACGATCACCGCGCCTGTACCCGTGGACCAGCGCCGGGTTTCGTTGTTCTGGATCTCCAGGTCGTGCCAACCGGCTTCGTATGCTTGCCAACAGGTTCCAACATCGGCCACGCGCGAGCGCAGGTGGAACATGTTGACGAATCGTCCCGGTGTATCGAGCGTAGGGTTGACCAGGTCCATCGGGATCCGCCCGGATGCGATCGCGATGGTACACAGGTGTTCTGGCAGCACCACGAAATTTGGGGCGGTGGATTGGATACCGATTGAGGCAGCCGGCAGGCTCCAGAAATTCAGGGGGCTGTCTACAAATCCGGGCAGTGATTCGGCGGCAATACACCCTCCTTCGGACTGCGCCATGGCGTTCCGCATCTTGTCGAGTTCGCCATTCCACCCCAGGCTCTGGAGCACAATCACCACGCAAAAGATGGCGGCACCAACGTTGGTCACCCGGAGTCGGGTTCGTGTGCCTTCGCTGGTTCGTCGCTGCCGGCTCACCGCGTCGAGAAAAGCCACTCCCATAAATATGAGCGAGTGCCACATCGAAGGACCGCGATAGTCGATGGCGGTCCTCCAGAGAGCCGGATCGCTTGCCCAGACGATCATCGCGAT
>DJVD01000094.1 GCA_002440805.1 Chloroflexi bacterium UBA6265 | reverse complement strand
CTGAAGACGCTGGAGGAGCCGCCGGCGTATGCGGTCATTCTTTTGCTCACGACCGATGCCGAACTCCTACTGGAGACCATTCGTAGTCGCGCGATGACCATTCCCTTGCAGACCGTACCAGTGGAGGCCATCCGACGAGGGCTAATCACGCAGGGCGTGCCCGTGGAGAACGCAACAATCCTGGCTGAGGCAAGTCTCGGACGGCCGGGTTGGGCCTTGCGGGCGCGGGCCGACGAGCGCATGCTCGGTGAACGCCTCGAGATTGCCAACGCTGCCAACGCGTGGGTGGAGGCAGACCGATATCACCAGATGATCGAAGCGAATCGACTCGGCGATGCCTTCAGTAAAGATCGTGCGGCCGTGTTTACGCGCCTGGCTGCCGTGCAGACAGATTGGCGGCGACGGGTGATGGCGGGCATCGCAGCGAACGACACGAACGTTGTACAGTCATATGTGAAGGCTCTTAAGAGTATCGATACGTGTTTCAGCGACCTGGATGCAAATGTCCGGCCGAAGCTGGCACTACAAACGATGGTATTGCAATGGCCGATACTTACCCGGTAAACCCGTCCGACAAGCCGTGGCAACACAGTGTGGATGAAGCGCGCGCCTTTGCCCGCGAGCGTTTTAAGGAACGCCTGGAAAATGGTGAAGAGGTGGGCAACTGTAGTTGCCACACCGAACACGAAGCTGTCACCGCGTTGGGTGGTGATGCTGCGTTGGTGGTCGGAGTGCGATTTCGCGATTCCAGCCGCCTTTTCTTTTATCGCGTGAATGATTCCGGCATCGAGAATGGCGACTGGGTGGTGGTGCAATCGTCCCGCGGTCTTGAACCTGCCCGGGTGGTGATCTCGCCACGTCAGATGTTGGTAAACCAGATCGATGGGGATTTACGCCCGATCGAGCGGCAACTCTCGGCCGATGATGTGCAGGCGATGGATGATCGACGCAGGCAGACCGCCGCTGTCGTGCGTCGTACCGCCGAGATCGCCCGCGATCAGCGATTTCGTATGAAGATTGTTGCTGCGGACTACAACATCGATGGCACCCGATTGAAAGTGAGCTATTCGTGCCCCGATCAGCAGCGCGACCAGGGACCTGAACTTAAGCGCTTGATTGAGCAGGAATACGGGCTAGCGGTAGATATGGCGAACGTGGGTCCGCGGGACGAAGCGCGGCTCATCGGCGGCCTCGGCAAATGTGGTCGCTCGCTTTGCTGCTCGTCATGGCTGCCGTACTATCCCGATGTGAACATGGGGATGGCCAAAAACCAGGATCTCAGCCTCAATCCAAGCAAGGTCACCGGTCTCTGCGGACGATTGCTCTGTTGCCTGAGCTACGAGAACGAACAGTATCGCCAGGCCAAGCGGATCCTCCCGCGGTTGGGCAACGCCGTGAATACACCGGACGGAACCGGAACGGTCATCTCCCTGCAGGTATTGAAGGAATTGGTGACGATCCGCATGGATGATTCGTCCGAGATTCGAACCATCCCGGCCAGCGAGGTGTTGGGCGAGGGTGCTCCACGCTATCGTGACGCGGTAAGCGAACAGGCTGCAGACCCTCAGGGTGACGATCGTCGTCGTCGGCGTGGCCGACGCCCCAACAGTGACGCTGGAAACTAGCTTATCCATATCCGGGAGTAGTGAATTATGCCGTTGTACCTCGTAGTACACACGCCGAAACCTGATGTCGATGAAGAAACCGTCTTTCCGCCAACGGATTTGGCTGGATTAGCGCGAGATCATGCTGGCGACGATGCTCGGACGCGGTGGCTGAAAACGCTCTCACCGGACCTGCACGATGAACGCCATTTCTCAATGTGGAATGCAAAGAATGCCGACGATATCCTGGAAGTGATGGAGCGCTACCATTTCATGAGCGAAATGGATCATCACCCTATTGCCGTGCAGGAATGGGATCCGCAAACGGTGCTCGCCGCCGGGTAAGCCATGCTGGTTGAACTCTCGATTACAAACCTCGCCATCATCGAGCATACCCGGATTCGTTTTGAGGAAGGCTTGAATGCCATCACCGGAGAGACTGGCGCGGGCAAATCGATCTTGCTGGATGCCCTCGGTGCGGTGCTTGGTGCGCGCGTAAGCAGCGACCTTGTGCGCACCGGTGCTCGCTCGGCGTTGGTCGAAGGTCAGTTCGAACTTCCGCCCACGGGATTCGAGATCGTGCTCGAGATGCTGGAAGAATACGGCATTGAACACGATCCCACCGAACCACTGATTCTTAACCGGGAAATCCAGTCAAGCGGGCGATCGACGGCCCGGATTAATGGCCGGCTAGTGTCGGCAGGTCAGCTCAACGCGATCGGATCGATGCTGGTGGATATCCACGGGCAGAGCGATCACCTGAGCATCCTCAATCCGGACGAGCAGCGCCGTATTCTTGATCGCTATGCCGGACTCGAGAGCCTGCGGTACGAGGTTGGGCAGGCGGTATCCGACTGGCGATCCGCTCGTCGAGAGTTGGAGGCGCTGAACAGCGGTTCCCGCGAGCGTGAGCAACGTCGCGACCTGCTGAAGTTTCAACTCACTGAAATTGACGAAATCGCACCTCAGCCGGATGAGGATGTTCAGCTTTCCCGCGAGCGCGACGTTTTGATCAATGCCGATTCCCTGCGACTTGGTGCACTGGGTGCTGTTGACGCGCTCACCAGCGAGGTCAACGAGTACGACGCGATCGCACAGTTGCGTCAGGTGGAGCGAAACCTGATGGATGCCGCCTCGCTCGACCCAGGTGCACAACCGTTGGCCGAGCGCGCGACCGAATTACTGGTGTTGGCAGAGGATTTGGCCCGCGACACTCGGGATTACGCCGAAGCCATCGAGGGCGACCCGCAGCGACTTGCGTTGGTGGACGACAGGCTCAACAACCTGCAACTGCTAAAACGCAAGTACGGGACAACACTGGTGGATGTCATCGCCTATCGCGAACAGGTGTCCGCAGAACTCGAGGAGCTTGAGGACGACCGGTACGACCCAACAGTATTGGCAGAGCGATTGCAGGAAACTGAATCGCGCGCCCGCGAGTTGGCCCTGTCACTTTCTTCCGCGCGGGTGATGGCCGCGAAACAACTTGCCGTCGCCACAATGCAGAGCATTGCCGATTTGCACATGGGCAACGCCGAGGTCGAAATCCATGTGGAATCACTGGATGATTCGCATGGCATGCTGCTCGGCGATGGCCGGCTGGTGCGTGTCGACGCTACGGGCATCGACACTGTCACGTTCCTGATCGCGCCGAACATCGGCGAATCGCTGAAACCATTGGGGCGAATTGCTTCGGGCGGTGAGACCGCGCGCATCATGCTTGCGATCAAATCGATCCTCAGCGACGTCGACGAAACACCTACGCTGGTGTTCGACGAAATCGATGTCGGTGTTGGTGGCCGTTCGGGTCAGGTGGTTGGCGAGAAACTATGGAGCCTCACCGATCGTCACCAGGTGATCGTGATCAGTCACCTTGCCCAAATCGCGGCCTTTGCCGACAAGCACTTTCGCATTGCCAAATTGGAAACCGACGGTCGGATCATCTCCGAGGTTGAGGAACTCGATCCGCCCACACGGGAACAGGAGCTGGCGGCCATGCTGGATGGCATTCCGGCCACGCCGGAATCGCTGGCCAACGCACGTGTCATGCTCCAGCGCGTCCACGATTACCGCGCAGCCCGCGCCCATTAGCAGGCTATACTTGCTGACAGCAACCTAATTGGGCCAAATGGGCCCCTATTGCCACAGGAGCATATATGCAGCCAAATATGAAGATGATCCAGCAAATGCAGAACCGGATGATGAAGATTCAGCAGGAACTGGAAGAAACCATCGTTCAGGGCAGTGCCGGCGGCGGCGTGGTTACGGCCGAAGTGACCGGCCAGCGCGAGATGAAGTCGATCAAGATCGACCCCACCGCTGTTGACCCGGAAGATGTCGAAATGCTGGAGGACCTGGTCCTTGCTGCAGTGACAGATGCGATGGATAAGGCCGCCAGGCTCAGCGAAGAGAAAATGGGCGCGCTTACCGGCGGCATCAAGATTCCGGGACTCATGTAGTTCCCGAAAGGTATACGCCATGGTGCTCAAGGAGCCGGTGCCGTTCTTCATCGATGATGTCATGCGGTTGCGCAAGCCTCATCCGTGCGGTGGCTTCGATTGGACGGTGGTGCGCCTTGGTGCCGATATAGGACTCGTCTGCACAACCTGTGGCAGACGGGTCCTTTTGCCGCGTCGGGAATTGGAACGCCGGCTGAAGGCGTTCATTCAGCGCGGGCCGGAATTTGTTGATCCCCAAGTTTCATCGTGAGCAGCGCGGCCGGATCCGGCGGCATGAGGGATGTCCTCGGTAATGGTGCGTTCGTGCGCCTCTGGATCATCCAGGCTGTCACCCAGATCCTGCAAAACATGGTTAACTTCGCGTTGCTGCTTCGAGTGCGCGATGTCGTCGAAATTCACCATCTCCCTAACGCAAATACCGCCATAAGTCTCGTAATCCTGGCGTTCTCGTTACCAGCCGTGCTGTTTGGGCCTGTTGCTGGCGTCATCGCCGATCGCGCCAACAAACGCATCCTGATGGCGATTCTTAATGTTGCCCGAGCCGGGGCGGTGGTGTTGTTCCTGACGATCCAGCCGGGCTGGCACGTCGAAACGATCCTGGCGGCGTACTACATCGTGACCTTCGTGTTCGGCATCGCCGGTCAGTTCTTCGCGCCCGTGCTTGGCGCCACGATTCCCCTTGTGGCGCGCCGCGACCAACTGATGAGTGCCAATGCGCTCTTCAATCTCACCAATACCGCTGCCCAGCTCATTGGTTTCGCTGCTGCGGGGCCGATTGTCGCCCGCATCCTCGGTGTTGATCGACTATTCATGGTTGCAGTTGTGGCCTATCTGGGCGCGGCGGCGCTGGTATTCACACTGCCGCGTACACCGCGGGCGCTCCATACCGTCGATGAAGTTGAGACGTCCCCGATGCAGCGCCTGTGGGCGGATATGAAGGAGGGATTGGTTTACATTCTCCAGGATCCTGCCCTCATGAAGGCGATCGGCTATCTTACCCTCGCATCCACCACGTTCCTCACGATAGCAACGCTCGGTCCAGATTTCGTGACGAGCGTGATTGGCCTGGCCAAAGAGGACATCGGCCTGGTGGTTGCTCCTGCCGGTGCTGGCATTCTCATCGGCGTGCTTACGGTGCCCCGGATCGTGCGCAGGGTAGGGCGGCGCTGGCTCATCAGCATTTCGATGATGTTGGCGGGCCTGATGTTGGCAGGCATGGCCCTGACGCGCCGTGTGCTTGACTGGGTGATTGTGCCCGGCGACGCTGATGTCGGTATCGTTGTGCTGCTCATTGGCGCATTTGCGGCCATTCTTGGCATCTGCAACGCCTATATCCTGGTGCCCTCGCAAACCATGCTTCAGGAACGAAGTCATGAGGCTATCCGGGCTCGCGTGTATGCGACCTTCTTTACCATCAGCAACTCGGTGGCGTTCATCCCGATTTTCTTCGCGGCTGCTGCAGCCGATTTGTTCGGCGTGGTCAACGTGCTGCTGGTGATGGCTGCAATCGTCGGCGGACTCGGCCTCGGTCAGATCCTGCACGCGCGGCAGTCGGCGCGCTCGAAGTGGACGCGCGAACGCAGCCGCCATCGCCTTGGACCCGAAGCGTTACCGAAACCTCGTCCTCGCAAACAATCAGGTTAGCAACTGCTTCAACAGCGCCATCCGCACATACACGCCGTTGCGTGCCTGGCGGAAATAGGCCGCACGAGGGTCGTTATCCACGTCAACCGATATTTCATCAACCCGCGGCAACGGATGCATGACCACCGCGTGATCACCAAGGTGCTGCATCGTTTCCGGCGTAATCACATAGGTGCCCTTCACCGCCAGGTAGTCTGACTCAGTAGCGAAGCGTTCCTTCTGGATCCGGGTCTGGTAGACAACATCGGCCGATTTCATCGCGGTGACCAGGTCCGATTCCTCGTTCCAACTCACGCCAGCAGCATCGAGCGCATCCTTGATATCGTCGCGCATTGCCACCGCCGGGGGCGACACGAACGTTATATGGCAGTTGTTCGTTTGCCGAAGCAATTTGCTCAGCGATCGCACCGTACGCCCGTATTTAAGGTCGCCCACCATCACGATTTGCAGGTCGTCGATCCTTCCGAGCTCATGGGAAATGGTGTAAAGGTCGAGCAGCGCCTGGGTAGGATGTTCGCCGGGACCATCGCCGGCGTTGAGGATGGGCACATCGGCAACCGCGATGGCGCGGGCCAGCGCGCCTTCTTCGTGGTGACGCATGGCAATGGCATCGGCATAGCCCGAGACCATGCGGATGGTGTCCTCGATCGTCTCACCCTTGATTGCCGAACTGAACTCACGGGCATTTTCGGTACTGATCACGTTGCCGCCGAGGCGCATCATCGCACTTTCAAAACTGAGCCTTGTGCGGGTGCTTGGTTCGTAAAAAATGGTCGCCAGTACGCGTCCACGCAGGGGTTCGGCCCCGCGTGGCAGTTCGCGCATGTTGTCGGCCTCGGTGATCAATTGCTCAAGCCAGTCCCGGTCGAACTGATCCACTGCCACAATGTGCTTCATCGGCATAGTCCCTTCATCCTCCTGTCCACGAGATTATAGTTGCAGATAGCGAAGGAGCGAGAATGGCGAAAAACCTGACAGAGCGGGTGTATGTGATGCCCGGGGGCACCAATATCGGCGTCGTGATTGCCGATGATGGCCGCGCCGTGTTGATCGATAGTGGCCTCAACGATACCCCTGCACGCAAGGCGCTTCGATTCGTTCGCGAGGATCTGGGAACGGAAATCGCGGCGATCATCAACACCCACGGTCATGCTGATCATTTCGGGGGTAACGCATGGTTGGTGAAACGCACGAATAGCAGGGTGTACGCTCCCGATCTCGATGAGATGACAATGCGCCACCCGTTGATGCAACCCATCATGCTCTACGGCGGCGCCGACCCGGTGGACGCCCTGCGGACGTCATTCCTGGTTGCAGAGGCCAGTCCGGTCGATGGGCTTGTTCGTCCAGGCATCAACGACATTTCCGGCATTCGGATCCAGGCGATCCCGCTGGGTGGTCACTCCCTCAACCAGCTGGGATATCTCATTGACGGCGTGTTCTTTTGCGGGGATATCGTTTTTCCCGCCGTTACCTTGGAGAAGTACCCGATTCCGTATCTGCATGGATTGACTGAGCACCTGGCCTCAATGGAGGTGGCGGCACATACCGTCTGCGATAGGGTTGTGCCGGGCCATGGCCCTGTTTTGGAGACGCTCGATGACCTGGTGGCTCGCAATCGGGCGGCAATTGACACCGTGATCGCCACCTTGCTCAGCGTGGTCAATCGCCCGCTGCTGGGTGATGAAATCTGCCGCCAACTCTTCATCCGCATGAATCTGCAGATCGCCGATCCGCAGGCCTACTACCTGCTGCGACCAACGGTGAATGCCTATCTCGCCCACCTGGAGCGGCTGGGGGAAATCCGCCTTGAAATGGAGCAGTCCTCGGTGGTGTGGATGCCGAAAACAGCCTAAAGGCGGCTGATTTCGTCGAGAATGCGTTTGGATACGTCCTCGCCAAGGCGGACCGCATAGTTGGTACCGCGATCTTCTGGATAGATCTGGGTCGTGTTTGCCAGCCAAAGATTGTCCAGCGGTGTCTTCAGGTCAGGAATCTTGTCGGAGTAGTGCAACGGAGTGATGGGTTGCGCGGCACGTTCGCGGAATACCCATCGTTGCCTGATCCAGGAAGCGTCGAATTCGGGATTGAGTTTTTTCAGGTGTGGTGAGTACGCATCCATTATCTGGTCATCGCTGAGATTGAGGTACGGGTGATCTTGTTCCACGTATTTGCTCAGGTACAGCAGATGACTGCCCC
>DJVD01000298.1 GCA_002440805.1 Chloroflexi bacterium UBA6265 | reverse complement strand
GGCGGTGGAGCCAACGAGGAGCAGGTCACGAAGGCCTTCAACCTTGTACTGGCCGATCCCAATGTGAAAGCCATCCTGATCAACATTTTCGGTGGCATCACCCGCGGCGACGTTGTTGCCCGCGGCATCCTGGCGGCGCTGAAGAACGTGCAGGTCACCGTGCCGCTGGTGGTTCGCCTGAGCGGAACCAATGCAGAGGAAGGCAAGCAGCTGCTGGCCGAGGAGGGCATCATCGCTGGCGACAGCATGGATGAAGCCGCCGCGGCAGTTGTCGCCGCTGCCAACGCCTGATACTCGCACTCACGTTCGATTCGTACACCACTCGGGGAGTTCACTGTGAGCATTCTTGTCGATGAAAATACCAGGTTGCTGGTGCAGGGCATTACCGGTCGCGAAGGCACGTTCCACACCGAGCAGATGCTGGAATACGGCACCAACGTGGTCGCCGGGGTCACACCGGGCAAGGCCGGCCAGGAAGTACATGGCGTGCCTGTATTCAACACCGTGCAGGAGGCTGTCGAGGCCACCGGAGCCAATGCCAGTGTCATCTACGTGCCGGCGAAGTTCTCGGTCGATGCGATCTATGAAGCTGTCGATAACGGCATCAAGCTGATTGTCTGCATCACCGAAGGCGTTCCCGTGAACGACATGGTCGCCGTGTATCACCACGTGAAGGCGAAGGGTGCGGTGCTGATTGGCCCCAACTGCCCGGGCGTGACCACGCCAGGCAAGGGCAAAATCGGCATCATGCCGGGGTTCATTCACGCACCAGGCACCGTTGGCGTGGTGAGCCGATCCGGTACGCTCACCTATGAAGTAGTGGATGCCCTCACCAAGGCAGGGCTTGGCCAGAGCTCCGTGGTTGGTATTGGTGGCGACCCGATCATCGGCACCGCCTTTATCGATGTGCTGGAGATGTTCCAAAACGATCCTGGCACCGAAGCGATTGTCATGATCGGCGAAATCGGTGGCGACGATGAAGAAGTTGCTGCCGAGTTCATCAAATCTCACGTCACCAAGCCAATGGCCGGGTTCATTGCCGGGCGCACAGCGCCTCCGGGCAAGCGCATGGGCCATGCTGGAGCGATTATTTCGGGCGGATCGGGCACAGCAGCCGGGAAGATCGAGGCGCTTGAGGCAGCCGGCGTTTCCGTTGCCGAGCGCATGAGCGAGATTCCGGAACTGCTGAAGGCCAAGTTGAACGCCTAGGCAGGTTTGCGTGGTGAGGTCGATCCTGTTGGGGTCGGCCTCTCCTGTTAATGGCCCCGCCGGGCCGGCGGGATAAGGTTTGCGAAAGGAACCGCAATGCCAAGGGCACTGATTGTTGTCGATGTGCAGATCGATTTCTGCGAAGGTGGTGCACTGGCGGTGCCGGGTGGTAATGCCGTAGCCAGGGAGATATCCGCCTACCTCCAGGAACATGGCGACGACTACCACCTTGTTGTCGCGACGCGGGACTGGCATGATCCGGCGGGCGAGAATGCCGGCCATTTTTCGGATGCGCCTGATTACGTCGATTCCTGGCCGCCGCATTGCGTGGCCGGCACGGTGGGCGCGGAGTTCCACGCCGATCTGTGGCGTCGCACCGCTGGCTACCCGCACCTGGAAGTGCGGAAGGGCCAGGGCGTGCCTGCCTATTCCGGGTTCGAGGGCACCACTGCCGATGGCGAGACGCTCTGCAATGCCCTGCACGATGCCGGCATCACCGACGTCGACGTGGTGGGTTTGGCTTTCGATTACTGTGTGAAGGCGACAGCCATCGATGCGGTCCGATGTGGCATGGCCACTCGCGTTATCAGGAATCTCACGGCGGCGATTCATCATGGCGATTCAGCCGATAACCAACTCCGTGCAGCGGGTGTTATCGTGGTGGAAAGCGCTTATGAGCAGCAACAACCTGGCAGTTACGTTGACCCTGGAGCAGATGAGCTATGAGACAACCCCCGGCACCTCGGAAGGAAACGCCCGTTTGGCGTGGCAAACCAAGTATGGCGACGGCGTTTCGCAAGGCAATTTCGGAACGCTATGAAGTCACTTCGGAGCGCATTATCGTGGAGTACGGCATCCTCAATAAACGCACTGAGGAGATCGAGCTGTTTCGTGTGCAGGATCTAAGTGTGGAACGCTCGATGTTCGATCGCATGTTTGGCGTGGGGAACATCATCATCCATTCGGGCGACGCCACAGGAGGTGCGCTGGTGATGTTCGATATCGCGAATGCCGAGGATGTAAAGAACAAGATCCGCGACGCCAGCCGAGTTGAGCGTCAGCGCCATCGCGTGGGTGTGTTTGAGGAGAACTGGACTGAGGGCGGAGAGTAATAGATTTCATCCCAGCCAGGCGCCGTGGGCGGGTATAGTCGATCCCGCCCACCAAGGTTCATCCTGTGGTGGCCGGCATCTCGATCCCGGCGAGCACTGTTGGGAGCACAACAGTGCTTTCGAACTCATCCGCCAGCAGGTCATAGTAGATATCATCCCAGTATTGGCCGGCGAACCAGCGGGCCTGGCGACGACGACCAATCTCACGGAAACCGGCCCTGGTGTATGCCTTCTGGCCGGCGATATTCCAGGCGAACGTCAACAGCATGATGTTGTTCAGTCCGAGGGCGTTAAATCCCCAATCGCATATCAGCTTCACGGACTCGGTGCCGTAACCCTTGCCGCGGGCATCTGGCTCTCCAATCATGATCCCCAACTCGGCGGATCGGTTCACGCGATCAATGCTATGCAGGTCCACTCCGCCAATCGGCCGGTAATGAGGTAATTCGTAGATCGTGAAGTACGAGATATCCGTGCCGCGGGCAACGCTCTCATACCAGCTTTCTTCATTTTCGAGGCTGTACACACCCATTCTCAAGAACCGTGTCGTTTCGAGCTGATTCATCCATGTTTGATAGAGTGGGATCAAGTCCTTGCGGATGGGCCCGAGCGCAATACTGGATCCCTTCAAGGTGATAACGGGCTGCGAATCGGCTGGCATGGGCTATCCTTTCTCACATTGCAATGGTAAATATCAGAACACCACGATACACCAGCGGGCGTGCATGGGGAGAAGACTGTGATTCACGAACTGCATATCAACCAAACCCTGGAGAATCCCGAAGTCGATCTCACCGATCGTGTCGTGCTCATCACCGGGGCCTCGCGCGGCGTGGGTGCGGCAGCGGCCCAGATCGCCGCCAGGGCCGGTGCCGATGTGGGGATCAACTACCGCAGCAAAGCCAAACGGGCGCAACAGGTGGCAGATGCCGTTGCTGCCGAAGGACGTCGGGCGGAACTGTTTGCAGCGGATTTGACCGACCAGGTTGCCGTTCGCTCCATGTTCGACCTCGCGAAGGCGATGTTCGGCCGGATCGATGTGCTCGTGCTCAATGCTTCCGGCGGGCTGGAGAAGGATATGCCGGAAGACTATTCGATGGTGCTCAATCGCGATGCCCAGAGGCACGCTGCGGAAGCGGCGATTGCCGTGATGGAGGCGGGGAGCGTGATCGTCTTCGTCACCAGTCATCTCGCGCACTTCTATGGCGACAAGCCGGTGATGGGGAGCTACGAGACGGTGGCCGCTGGCAAGAAAGCGGGGGAGACTGCCCTGCGCGACCTTATGCCGCAGATGGCTGCAAAGGGTATTCGCTTTGCGGTGGTGTCCGGCGACCTCATTGATGGCACGATCACGCCCAAACTTCTCGACCGCATGAATCCCGGGGTGATTGAACAGCGCCGCGCTGACACGGGCTGGTTGCCGACCACGGAGGACTTCGCGGCCAGTATCATCCTCGCTGCCGGCAGGAACGACCTTGAACACGGCGCCACGGTGTACGTCGGCAGTACCGACTAAGCTGAACCTGAATCCCTTAGCACTGCAGCGGCGATTGGGCAAGCAGAACACTTACGGGGAGCACACATTTCCCGATCAAGGTGGAGCAGGCCCTGGTGTCCCCGCTCGCCGAGTGAGCGGATCGTGGGGCCGCCTGTGACCTGGCGCAAGGCGCGACGGGCGGGCTGAGTCCATTCAGCGTGGCGGAGCTCGGCCCACGCGCGTGAGACAGCGTCCTCGAGTTCGCCATCACCCTCTATCGATGCAATCGCGGCCAAAATCGGTAGCACCACGCTGGCAGTGACTGCGGTGGCGCGGCCGGCTCCGAGCCCAGGGTGCCAGGGCCGTGCCGTCACCTCCCGCAGGTAGTGGCAAATGTCATCACCGGACATTACCGTGGTTTGCAGCCGAATCAACGGTTCCCCTTCAGTGTGTGAAAGCATGGTCGCCAACTGCATGATGCGGTATGCGGGGTGGTTTGCCGGCCGCACCCGCGCCATTTGCCAACTGGTGGCAGGTACGAACTCGCCAGCGAACCCGGCTCCTGATTCGCTCCAGGCGCGTTCGATCCGGTACTGGTCTTCCGGCAAGATACCGGCAGCATGCGCATCGGCAGGAGCGAGCGGCAAGAATCCTCCTATACCGAGCAGTACGCCCACAAGCCACGGCGTCGGCGTGCCACCTTCGAACGCCCGTGCATTCGTGAGCACGCCGTATCGCAGCATAAGGTCGGCGAGCTGTTCCATTGGCGCGCGGTTGGCGCTGTACCCAAAGGCACCAAACAGGCCTTTCAGGAACACCGCTTCATCTCCTGATTCCAAAATCTCGGACTCAAACAATGCTGATTTGGAGCGAAATCGCACATCGCCCAGGCGATGCAAGGCCGACCGGATAACCCCGGGATTGCGGTGGGACAGTTCCGCGGCACAGACGCTGCCGCCAATCTCGTTCCATACCTGCGGCAAACGTTGGTCGATGGCAAACAGGGTCTCGTCAGGAACGGAGAGGATTGCCACTGGAACCTCTCTGCCATTGACGCAGCGGGTTGACTCGAGATCGTTCACGCTGACGAGATGCATGACAACATTGTTGTACGCGGGATCAAGGTGGTGTCCGTGTTGGATCCAGTCGCTGGCCCGAATGTGGATCTCGATATCCCCGGTGAACAGCTTGCCATCGCCGTAATCCAGCATGGCACCGCGGAAATCAGGGCCGAACCCGTTGCTCCAGTTTCCATGGAAGATGACAGAGGCGTGTTGTCCTGAGGTAGTAATCACTTCGCGTTGCAACGCACCATTCCAGGCAGCGCTCATCGCAAGCTCGCGGAGCCGGCGTTTGTCCGGAACACGAGTCTCGGTATCACTACGCACGTCGGCCATGACAACGCCTCAGGGGGAATGCGTACATCTGTTCTGATGATCTGCAGCGATTGTAGCAGAGCATGACGGGAAAATGCGCGCTCGGATGCCGCCGCAATTGTTGGCATCCGAGCGCGCTAGTATCCTGCTATGGTGTCTCTAGTTCTCGAACGGTGCCGGCGCTTCTGATGCGGCTGTGCGTTGGTCGTTACGATACGACTTCACGGCAGCCTGAGCCGTGCCGAGCGCCAGGGTGGCGCAGCGGACTCGGCTTTTAACTGTTTCTGCTCCCATTTCCTCGATCATGGTATGGGTGCCGAGGTTGGCGACTTCATCCAGGGTCATCCCCTCGATGATCTCCGCGATCATCGAGCCGCCTGCCTGGGAAATGGTGCAGCCATCTCCCTCAAAGCTCACTTCTTCGATGCGGTCATCATCGGAAATGCGCAGGTACATGGTGATCAGATCGCCACAGCCGGGGTTGCCGCCACCGAGTTGCACCGACGGATTCTCCATCCGGTGTTTGTGACGCGGTTGTTCATAGTGATCGAGAATATTCTCGATGTATTCCTGACGGTCCAGAATCGGTTCCTCTCTAGCCGGGCTCATTGCCGGTGGCGTTGGGTGCGCCCACGAGGCTGCCCCATTCGGTCCACGAGCCGTCGTAGTTGCGTACGTCGTTATATCCGAGCAGTTGGGTGAGCACAAACCAGGTATGGCTCGATCGCTCTCCAATGCGGCAGTACGCGATTACCGGACTATCGCCCGTAATGCCCTTTGCGGCATAGAGCTCGCGCAGTTCATCAATTGCCTTGAATGTGCCGTCTTCGTTGGCGGCAGTGCCCCATGGCACATTCACGGCTCCCTTGATATGGCCAGCCCGCATCGCACCCTCTTGCGGGTAACCGATAGCATGCAGTAGTTCGCCGGTGTACTCGGGGTTTGACCGCACATCCACGAGGCGGGGATTATCGGTTTTCAGGAAGGCCATCACATCATCGCGGAAGGCGCGGATGCTATTGTCAGGCTCGCTGGCGCTGTAAGTGGTGGTTTCCACCTCCGGCACGTCGCGCGTGAATGGGCGGCCCTCGGCCTGCCATTTGGCACGACCACCGTTGAGCACGCGTGCGTCCTTATGGCCGTAGTACTTGAACAGCCAGAAACCATATGTGGCGTACCAGTTGTTCTTGTCGCCATAGAACACCACGGTGGTGTTGGGGCGAATGCCACGTTCGCTGGCGAGCTGTTCGAAACCGGCCTTATCGACGAAATCCCGGATCACCGGCTGCTGCATCTGGGTTTCCCAATCCAGCTTCAGGGCGCCGGGGATGTGGCCGAGTTCATAGAGCAGCAGGTCTTCGTCGGATTCCAGCACAACCACGTTCGGATCGTCGAGATGTTCCGCCAACCATTCGGTTGTCACCAGTACTTCAGGATGGGCATATTCGGCGAACGCTGTGGTCGCCTGTGTATCAGCATTGTGGGTCATGTCAGTAACTCCCGGCGATTGCGGTCAATAGCTCCGCCATCGCGTCACTACGTCACCCGGAAAGCCGAGTGGCATCGTCAAGTATGGCATATGGCTTACCAATTGTTACCTATGGGTTGCCTAAGAACGAGGCGATGCGGTCCACCAGCTCGGTCGTGGCCCCTGGCTGGGTGAGATCGATACGCACTAGTCGCGGGTTCTTGCGCCACCAGGTATCCTGATGCCGCACCAGCCGATGACTATCCAGGCGCACACGCTCCATCGCATCTTCGCGAGAGCATTCGCCCCGAATGTACGGCACCAGTTGGCGATAACCGATGCTGGCGAATGATCCCGCCAGCGGATCGACACCGCTGTCCAGCAGCGATCGCACTTCCTTTTCAAGGCCCTGCTCAAACTGCATTGCCACGCGGTCGTCAATCCGCTCGTAAAGCTCGTCACGTGGTCGCCAGAGTTCCAGTTCCAGTGCGTCGTAGCGGGGTTGGTTCTTGCCCTGCAGTGTGGTGATGGGCATTCCGGTGGCCTCGAACACCTCCAGTGCCCGGATGACGCGCCGGGTATTGCCAGCATGTTTCCGGGCAGCTTCAGGATCCACCTCCACTAACCGTGCAAGCAGAGTACCCGCTTCCCGCGCTTCCTCGGCTTCCAGCCTTGCGCGTAATTCAGGATTTGGCTCCACGCGCGGAATCCGCCAGTTCTCCACGATCGCATTCACGTATTGCGGCGTGCCCCCCACCAGGATGGGCAGTACCCCGCGAGCGACGATCTCGTCGATGGTCGAATACGCGAGGTCCTGCACAGTTGCAAGTGATACGGGATCGTTGGGGTGAAGGAAATCGATGAGGTGATGGCGCACCCGCGCCATTTGTTCTGGCGTGGGCTTGGCGGTGCCGATATCCATGCCGCGGTACACCAGGGCCGAGTCGACGCTGATGATCTCGCACGGCAGNNACGGGTTGGATTGTAGGGACAAGTCAGGCATGGGCTCTTCGGCGTAGAATATGGTGAAACAGGTGAGGGCGGGTAACCCGTTGGCTCTGATCCGCGCGCTCATTGTACCCGGTCGACGGTTGCGCATCTGGCCCTCAATACCACGGAGTTATTAATTTGATTCGAACACTGGCGAACTCGCTCAAGGTTGTGAGCATCATCCTGCTCACCCTTGCCGTAGCAGGTGGTAGCGTGTGGTTTTTCGACTATTGGGTCGATCGGGAACAACCCATGGCTATAGGCCGCTCGATAGTGATGACGAT
>DJVD01000254.1:2266-2886 GCA_002440805.1 Chloroflexi bacterium UBA6265 | reverse complement strand
CATGCCTCATCGCACGCGGTACTGGCAAGTTTGCTGCGATTCGGCAAGATCGTTCACGATCCCCATGGCGAGCTTTCTCGCCTCCAACAGGATCTCATTGCTCACTTCGCTGATCCGGCCACGATCGCCTCGCGCATCAACGATATGCGCACCCGCATTCACAACGGCCTCGGGGTGGATTCATCCCATTTGGCCGAACCCGAGCAGGTGATGAATTGGCTATTCCCGGCCACGCTCGCCACCCATATCCCGCTTGTGGCAGCGTGCGCACCACTCACGGTGCGAAAGCGATTCCTGGCCGCGAGGAACGTCATGGCTCCTGCTGAATACGAATCCCTGCTGGCACTGTATGGTTTCGATGACATCTCGCCCAGCCAGGCGCAGGAATGGCTGGACGATACCACCACCCTCTTCGACGCTACTGCAGCGATTGCGGTTCGTTCGCCGCGGTTTTGGGCCTCGGATATCCAGGCAGGTGCGCGCCCGATCGCAATCGATGGTTCACAGAAACTGATCGATGCGGGCGATCATCGCGAGGCACTGTACTGGATCATTGCGACCCGTACACGCTGCCTGACGGTGTTACACGACGCCGGCATTCAAACCTCGCCCTACCTGGG
>DJVD01000254.1:0-2222 GCA_002440805.1 Chloroflexi bacterium UBA6265 | reverse complement strand
GGAGTTCCTTCCCTCCGTGTGCAATCACCGCACGATTGCACCGTATTTGTCGACAAGAACTCGTTTACGGGAACACGATTGGACCAGAGAATGACCGTCCGGATTTCACGTCGCACCCTGTTGGGCGCCACCGCCATCGCCTCGCTCGCATTTCCGGCCGCCTCAGTGGCCGCGAAAGGCAGCATAACCATCGCCACCAGCATCCCGTTGCTGCAGGATATCGTTGCCAATATCGCGGGCGACCATGCCGAGGTCTTCTCGATCATGCCGCCGACAGCCGATCCGCATACCTGGGAAGCGGCCCCGGAAGACATGGTTCGCCTGAGCGAAAGCGATGCCTTTATCTTCTTTGGCGCCGACCTGGAGCCGTTCGTCGAAACAGGTGGCTGGCGAGGTACGGTGCAGGACGGGGATATCCCGGAACTGGAAGTTTCCACTCATGTCGAACTACGCGAGCTCAACCAGGCCGCTGAAGACGATGGCCACGGTCACGATGAGCATGCCAGCGATCCGCACTTCTGGCTCGATCCACTGACGTTGGTGCAGGCAATACCTGCCATCGCCGCGTTCCTGGCCGAGATGGATGCAGGCAACGCCGATACCTACCTCGCGAACGGCGAGTCGTATGTGGCCAAACTGGAAGACCTGAACGCCGAGCTTGAGGCCTCGTTCGGAGAGATTCCGGAGAATCGCCGCAAAATGTTGGTTCTGCATGATGCCTGGCGATACTTTGCTGACCGCTACGATTTTGAGATCATCGGCGTGGTGATGAGCAATCCGGATTCAGAGGTTTCCGCCCTGAATGTGGTGGATCTGCTGAAAGTTGTTGAGAACAGCGGAGTAGCGGTGATTTTCTCCGAACCACAGCTACAGGTGAACGAGTTGGAAGTCCTTGCCGCCGAGGGCGATGTTGAAATCGCGGTGCTGCTCACCGATAGCTTCATTGATGGGGTGGAAAGTTACATCGAACTGATGCAGTTCAATCGCGACCAACTGGTAACTCACCTGGGCAATTAACCCGAAATCAACCAAAGCCGAGGCGATGTTCGCCTCGGCTTTGGTGATGGCGGATCCTATCCTGGCTCCAGGCCCCACGCGATCACATCCCCCTGGCGGGTGATAACAACCACGATCTCGTTACTGGATACCGGGCGAATTCCGATGGGTTGGATCGCCTGCCCCAATGCAACGATCTCGTGCTCCAGGGACGATACGGTAGTCAGCGTCCCATCAATAAGGGTGACGAGGCAGTTGGGTTCACACTCGTTACTGGCAAAGTAGCCGCCGGTGGTCAACACTCCCTGCCACTGAAGATCGCCCGTTCCGGGATCGAAAGCCAGCAGGTCGCCGTTCCGGGAGATGCCCAGCACCTCGTTTCCTGCCATCGCGAAATCCATCATGCTCGAGGCAGTGTAGGCGTTCTGCCACTGAATCGATCCATCGTCCGCACTCAGCATAAAGACGTCGCCTACCCCTGTACCCAGCAGGATGGTGCCATCAAGCGCGGTCAGGGAAGTGGGCGAGCTTGCCGTCACGGTTTGCCACTGAACCTCGGTAGTTGCGACCTCAAGGCCGGTGATCAGGCCGTCGCGGTTGGCAAATACCGCAAACCCGTCAAGGGAAATGGCATCAACGGCACCGGTTTGCATCACATGTGTTGAGCGCACCTCGAGCGAATCCTGGTCCAGGATGGTGACCGTTCCCTCCCGGTCGCCCACCACCAACGCATCGGCAACAACCAGGGGCTCCAGCAATGGTGCGTTGCCAATAATGACGGCGGTTTCGAACGATCCCGTGGCCAGCGAATGTACCATAAGCGTGCCCTGGTTTCCCGGAATGTAGAGGGATTCCTCAAACGCCACCATGGTGTCGGCGGGCTCTTCAGGGAGCACTGCGCTCCAGCCCACCTGGCCGGTGCGTGCATCGAGGGCAACAACGGTACGGCCATGGAGGGCGACAATCACAGAATCGCCCGCAATCAGTGGTTCGACGGCGGGGCCACTGCCACCCACGTACGACCACGCAGGCGTGAAATCGACAGGAACCGACGCTGCTGCCGGGAACACGATCATCGATATGAGGAGCAGGAATGAAACGATCATGGACCCGGCCTAACGATGCGAACCGAATTTACACTGCGGGGAGTATACCGCCGATGAGCCCGATGAACATAACGGTAGCCCTGGATAGGGTATTAGCCAATTCGCATTGCCTCAGGAACC
>DJVD01000166.1:8551-9779 GCA_002440805.1 Chloroflexi bacterium UBA6265 | reverse complement strand
AAGATGGCGAGACACGCACCGCCACCGTGATCGTTCCAAGCGACCAGATGTCATTGGCTATCGGTAAAGAGGGCCAAAACGCTCGACTGGCGTTCAAGCTCACTGACTGGAAGATTGATATCAAGGGTCCGGAATCCTTGCTGAAGAGCGAGGGATTCTACAAGACGGCGAGCGAAAGCGGCTTTGCCGGTGAGTTTGGCTGGATGGGCCGCCAACCGCGCGCCGTTCAGGCCGATGGCACCATCAATGTCAACGACATCACATACGGTCCGTTAGACGAAGATCTGCTCCGCCGTCAGGTGGATGTTGATATCGTTGATGGCGTCGTCGAGGTGTTTTACGAGCGCGAGCTTCGCGCCCGCTTTATCCAGACCACCGGCGAAGAAATTGGCCTGGACGAAGAGTACGTCGCTGACGAAGTCGATGAAGCGGCGGAATCGGTTGATGCCTGAAAGGAGGCGTAACGCATATGCCTTCACCAGGTACCACTAAACCGAACAAGACCCGGCAAAAGCACGTACCCCAACGGATGTGCGTGGTTTGCCGGGAAACGAACGCAAAGCGCACGCTTACGCGTGTGGTCCGAACCAGTGAGACCACCTATCAGGTCGATCCCACAGGACGGGCGAATGGAAGGGGCGCTTATCTTTGCGACAAAGCCTCTTGCTGGGAAAAGGCCGCAGCGACACCAATTCTGGCTCGAGCGCTGCGTGTCACCCCGGATAACGATTCGATACTACATTTGCAGGAATTTGCCGCTGGTTTAAATCTGGAAGCAGGTGGAACTAATTCAACGGTAGGTTCGCAGGAGAAGCTCGTATGACAGACACAAAAGCACGCGGCGCACGCGGTGGAACCCGTGGCCGCCGACCAGGTGGCAGTGGCGCTCGTACCGTCGCAGTCAAACGCGCCGCTCCGATTGAACGAGAACCCGTTGAGTTACCACCAGTAATGACGGTTTCCGAACTCGGAGAAGCGCTGCAGACAAATCCCGTCGAAGTAATCAAGGAGTTGATGAAGGAAGGCATCATGGCTAACCTGAATCAGCAAGTGGATTACGCCACCGCTGCCAAAGTTGCAGAAGAGCTTGGATGGGAAACCCTTCTCATCGAGAACGAAGCAACACAGCACACATCGACATACTCCGATCGCCAGGATGCAAGCAACCTCGATCCGGATGCGATTACGCGCCCGCCGGTCATTACCATCATGGGTCACGTCGATCACG
>DJVD01000166.1:0-8476 GCA_002440805.1 Chloroflexi bacterium UBA6265 | reverse complement strand
GGCCACGAAGCGTTTACCGCCATGCGTGCCCGAGGCGCCCAGGTAACGGATATCGCTGTGCTCGTGGTTGCAGCCGACGACGGTGTCATGCCGACGACGCGCGAAGCCATCGCCCACATCAAGAGTGCCAATGTGCCCCTGATTGTGGCCGTGAACAAGATCGACCTGGAGGGTGCGAATCCCGATAAGGTCAAGCAACAACTCTCCGAACTGGAAGTGCTGCCGGAAGAGTGGGGTGGCGATGTTCCGTTCGTGGAGGTTTCGGCCAAGTCCCGCGTTGGTATCGATGACCTGCTGGAAGTTCTTCTGCTGGTTGCCGATGTCAACGAACTCAAGGCCAATCCGTACAAGCCTGCTGAAGGCGCTGTGATTGAGGCCCGGGTCGATGGCGGCCGAGGTACCGTGGCAACCATTCTGGTCCAGAATGGGACGCTTAATCTTCGCGATGTAATCGTTGCCGGCACCACCTGGGGCCGCATCAAGAACATGTTTGATGATCGCGGCAAGAAGCTCCGCAAGGCTGGCCCGAGCACTCCCGTGGAAATCATGGGTCTGTCCGGCGTGCCAGAAGCTGGCGACAGTTTTGTGACCTTTGAAGATGAGAAGGCAGCCCGCCAACTGGCCGAACAACGCCAGGCTGAGCAGCGCCTTTCCAGCCTCAACGACAACAGGCCGCTGCGCCTCACCGATCTGTACGATCAGATGCAGGAAGGCAAGACAGCCGAGCTGCGCGTCATCCTTAAGGCCGACGTCCAGGGTTCGCTGGGAGCAATCCAGAGCGCGCTGCTGAAGTTGAACGAAGACGCCGAAGAGGGCGTGACCCTCTCGATCGCGCTCGCCGTGACCGGTATGATTACCGAATCCGATATCTCGCTGGCGCAAACCACCAACGCGATTGTCATTGGCTTCAACGTCCGTCCGGATATTGCTGCCAAGCGCGCGGCCGATAACGTTGGCGTGGATATTCGGTACTACACCGTCATCTATGAGTTGCTGGACGATGTCAAGAAGGCCATGACCGGTATGCTCGCACCTGTGTTCCAGGATGTGACCGACGGTTATGCCGAAGTTCGCGAAACCTTCAAGCTGCCCGGCAACGATGTTGTCGCCGGCCTGTATGTGCTCGATGGCAAGGCCATCCGCAACTCCCGCGCTCGCGTGCTGCGCAGCGGTGTTGTGCAGCATGAAGGCACAATCAGCTCGCTCAAGCGCTTCAAGGACGATGTCCGCGAAGTTGCCCAGGGCTATGAATGCGGTATGGGACTCGATGGATTCAACGACCTGCAGGTCGGCGATCAGATCGAATTCCTTCACCGCGAAGAGGTCGCCCGGGGTTAATCCCCGGGTTCACCCCCGTACACCCGGAGAACTGGCACCATGACCCGACGAACCCAACAGGTTGGCGAAATGCTACGGGTTGAGCTGGACGATATTATCCGACGCGAGGTGAAAGATCCTCGCATCGGATTCTTCAGCATCACCCGGGTAGACGTCCCAACCGATCTTCGCAGTGCCCGGGTGTTTGTAAGCGTGCTTGGTTCCGACGACGAGCGGGCCAGCACACTTGACGCCCTGCGCACCGCAGCCAAATTCATTCGCTTCCATCTCAAACCCCGATTGCGCATGCGACAGATCCCGGAGATCGATTTCCGCGACGACCGTTCCATGGAGTACGCCCAGGAGATTTCGCAGGCACTGGCTGAAGTTCGCGCCAAGGATGCGGAAATCGCCCGTACCACCGCCCGCAACCAGGACAGTGAAGGGCACAAGGATCAATGACATCACCCTGGAAGCTCGATCCCGAGGCCGCCTCATCTGCATTTGACCTCCTGAAGCAATCAAGTTGCGTTTTGATGCCCACGCACCAGAATGTGGATGCCGATTCGCTTTCCTCCGTGTTGGCGCTCAAGCTGGCATTGGCACAGGTTGGCATCCGAGGCGAAGTGCTCATCACTGATGGCGAAGTACCGCACTCCCTCGAGTTCCTTCCCGGGATCGAAGATGTGTTGATCTACGGTATCGATGAGCTTCCAGCGTACGATCTGTTGTTGTTGGCCGATCACAGTGATCGCACTCGCGGTGGCGATTTCTACCGCGATGATCCCACCCGCACCAATGGCGACATTCCGATTATCAACATCGATCACCACGTCACCAATGACCATTTCGGAACGGTGAACATTGTCCAGGGTTCTGCTGCCTCAACAACCGAGATCCTCACGGATGTCCTTGCCGTGTGGGGTACGGTGCTGACGCGCGATATCGCCCAGTGCCTGTTGGCCGGGATTTACGGCGATACCCTGGGTCTTCGTACCGAAAGCACAACGGCGCGCACCATGCGTACGTCTGCCGACCTCGTGGACAACGGTGGAAACCCCGTGCCAATCGTCAATGCGCTCTTCCGCCTCAAGCCAAAGTCGTCTGTATGCCTGTGGCGTTCAGCGCTTCGCGGGGTTTCATGGACCGGCGATCTGATCTGGACCGAGCTGACGCAGAAGGTGTTCGACGATTGCGGCGCCCAACGAAGCGAAGCCGAGGGCATGGTCAACTTCCTGGTTGGTACGGAGGGATCGCGGGCGGCCGCAATCCTGTATGCGTCGCCGAACGGCTGGCGCGTATCAATGCGTTCCATGACCGAGGATGTTGATGTCGCCAAGATTTCGGCCCAGTTTGGGGGAGGTGGTCACCCTCGGGCGGCTGGCTTGCAGATTGAGGGCGGAGAGGATGCCAAGCAACAATTCCTCGAAAAGGTTGCCGAGATGATCAAGGCGGATCCTGAGGTTGCCGAACCAACCTATGTCTCGGATGTTGTGCTGGACTAATGACCAAGCGCGCGACTCGTGGTAAATATCACGGATTCCTGATTGTCGAAAAACCCGCCGGCGTCACCAGCCACGATGTTGTGGGCGCCGTAAGGCGCATCACTGGTGAGCGTCGAGTCGGCCACGCCGGCA
This sequence comes from Chloroflexi bacterium UBA6265, assembly GCA_002440805.1. GTDB lineage: Bacteria > Chloroflexota > Chloroflexia > Thermomicrobiales > UBA6265 > UBA6265. The sequence goes on along the minus strand of DJVD01000166.1, from coordinate 5,522 downwards.
CGTTGGATCCCGCCGCCGTGGGTGTGCTGCCGATTGCGGTCGGATTGGCCACCCGCACCGTCGAATACCTTTCCGAGTCCACAAAAAGCTACCTGGCGGAAATCTCGTTTGGCGTCACGACCGATTCACAGGATGGTGATGGTGTGGTGGTGGATGTTAATGATGCCTCGCACCTCACACGCGAAACGGTTGAGGCGGAACTCGAGCATTTTCGCGGAGACATCCAACAGGTGCCGCCCATGCACTCGGCGATCAAGATCGATGGTCGGCCGCTGTACGAGCGCGCGCGGCAAGGTGAGCATATCGAACTCGATGCCCGGCCAGTCACCATTCTGGAGCTGGAACTCGTTTCATGGCAGAGTCCCGTGGCTGAGATATTCGTTCATTGTTCCAAAGGAACCTATGTGCGTTCCCTGGCGCGTGATATTGGAGATGCGGTCGGCACAGGTGCATATATGTCCAACCTGATTCGGCTCAGCACTGGTCCGTTTACGCTGGAGGATTCCTGGCAGATTTCCGACCTGGAGGACCTGATCGATTTGGGATACTGGGAAGATGTGGCGGCGCACCCGGACGCTGCACTCTATGATCGCCCGGCGATCGTGCTCGATGCAGATGACGCCAGTAAGTGGCGCAACGGCCTGGGTGTGGCCGCGCAGGTGCCAGATGGACTCGTGCGCGTGTACGATGTGTTGGGCAATTGGCTCGGGGTTGGATCAGGTGATCCAGCAACAGGAATGGTGAAGCCCGAGAAAGTAGTGGTAGAGGCGTAGTGCGTTGACCGGATCCGTGTATACCCGTATTGCAGATGTTCCACCGGCGCCCAGTGTTGTCACGATTGGCGCGTTTGATGGTGTACACCGAGGTCATCAACATCTCCTTCGCCAGGCCGTGAAAAGCGCTTCAGCGGCAGGTGCGCGGGTCATGGCCATCACATTTGAACCCCTGCCGGTGGAGATTTTTCGCCCGGAAGCATTCCCGGGTCGGATCCTTACCAGCCATCGCCGTCGGGAACTCCTGCAACATTACGGAGCAGAATCGGTTGTCGAACTGCAGTTCAGCCGCAAGATGGCGCAAGAAACTGCAGCCGAGTTCGTCGATGAGCTGATGGCAATTGGGCCCATCCTCGAGTTGTGGGTGGGAGAGGATTTTGCCCTCGGTCATAACCGCGAGGGTACACCGGCCAGGTTGCAGGAGTTACTTTCTGGTCACGGCACGATCGTTCACGCTGTGCCGCGCATTTCGTGGGATCGGCGTGAGGTCAGCAGTTCGGCCATTCGCACACACATCATGCTAGGTGCCGCCAAAGAGGCGTCCATCATAATGGGGCATCGATTCCAGGTGGAGGGGAAGGTCGTTCACGGTGCCCAGCTTGGCAGGCAGATCGGTTTTCCCACCGCCAATGTCGCTCCGCCTCAGGGGATCGTAGCGCTGCACGACGGCATCTATGCCTCCTATGCATCAGTAGATGACGAGCCTGTGCTGCGGCCGGCAATGACCTACATTGGTACGCGACCGGCCGTGAACACCGGTGAACGAATGATCGAGACGCATCTGTTAGATTTTGACGGCGATTTGTATGGCCGCACCCTGGTGACATCGTTCGTCACACACCTTCGACCGGATTCCGACTTCCCGGATGTGCAGGCGTTGATTGAACAGCTGGGTCACGATGAGCGAGCCACGCGTACAATCCTGGAGATGGATTTGGCGGGCGAATTTATCGGTGCTGTTTAGGTTGGGGCATTGAAATTGCCTATGGAATCGCGGTATCATTGTCCAGTGTACCGGTGAAGCAGCGCTTGGCCTCACAGCCGGCGCCTTTTTGTGCGCGGTGCGATGCAAGAGTAACAGGAGGATCGCTATTTCCAGACCAGTACAAACACGCGTCAACGAGCGAATTCGTATACGTGAAGTGCGGCTTATCGATGAAGAGGGCAACCAGGTAGGCGTCATCGCAACGCGCGATGCGCTTGAAATGGCCCGCGAGCGAGGTCTTGATCTCGTAGAGGTAGCACCGAACGCATCGCCGCCGGTTTGTCGCTTAATGGACTTTGGCAAATTCCGGTTTGAGCAGAGCAAAAAAGAGCGAGATTCACGCAAGAATCAACACGTGATCAAGCTCAAGGAAGTGCGGATCGAGCCCAAGATTGGCGGGCACGATTTGGAGACTAAAGGGCGAGCAGCCCAGAAGTTCCTCGACGCCGGTGACAAAGTGAAAATTAATGTGCTGTTCCGCGGGCGTTCAATCACGCATCCCGAGCTGGGTAAAGAACTGCTTGATAAGTTGGCAGTGCAGCTTCAGGGAAGCGGGGTTATTGAGCAAGCCCCCCGTATGGAAGGCCGTAATATGACGATGACCATGGCGCCAATCCGCCAAAAGGGTGATTCGTCTCAGAAAGAGGATACAAGTGGCAAACAAGACTAAGAAGTCAAAGCTGAAAACTCATAAGGGTGCAGCGCGTCGCTTCAAGATCACAGGTACGGGCAAGGTCATGCACGCCAAGGGCATGAAGAGCCACCTTCGCCGTAAGAAGTCATCTCGCGTGAAGCGTCAGTTCGATCGCATGCTTGTGATGAACGACGCTACTGTAAAACGCGTGAAGCGAATGGTGCCGAACGGCATTAAGTAATCAACCGTTCGTTTGATACCTGAGTAAGAGGACAGTAATCATGGCTCGAGTAAAACGCGGCGTTGCCGCACACCGTCGACACAAATCCGTGTTGGCCCTGGTAAAGGGTCATCGTGGCACTCGTAATCGTTTGTACAAGCGTGCGCATGAAAGCCTCATGCACAGCTGGGCATACGCTTACCGCGACCGCCGGAACCGCAAGCGCGATATGCGCCGCCTGTGGATTCAGCGCATCAATGCCGCTTCCCGCATGAATGGCTTGCAGTACAGCAAGTTGATTCACGGCCTGAACCTGGCCGGCGTCGAAGTCGATCGCAAGATGATGGCCGATCTCGCCGTTCGCGACGAGCAGGCTTTCGCCGCATTGGTTGAAACCGCCAAGCAGCACCTGCCCAGCTAGACCTGGACATGACACACCGATCGCACACTGGCTCCGATCTGCTTACCAGTCTGGCCAACCCGGCGATCAAACGCATACGCTCGCTCCAACGACGGAAAGCCCGTCTGCAGGAGCGGGCGTTTGTTGTCGAAGGCGTGCGCGCCGTGGACGATGTGTTCGCGGCGNNGGCAACGAACGTGCGACGTGTCACGTCCGAGGTATTCAACCAGCTGACCGATGTCGCGCACCCTCAGGGTGTGCTCGCAGTGGTGCCAATGTTGCCCGAAGCGCCACTTCCCGGTGTAGCCACAAATCCCTTCGTCGTGGTCGTGGATGGCGTGCGTGATCCAGGAAATATGGGCACCTTGTTCCGATCCGCAGCTGGAGCGGGGGTCGATCACCTGGTGATCGGCCCCGAAAGCGTCGACCCGTATCATCCCAAATCTGTACGCGCTGCAATGGGTGCGCACCTCAGAATTCCATTTTCACAGGCGAATTCGGAGGAAATTGCGCGCTATTCTCACGATTTCCCCGTAATTGCCCTTGCAGACGCGACGGGGAACGCGCTATATGATAGTGTCAATTGGCATCAGGCATGTGTGTTGATCATTGGAGGGGAGGCATTTGGCCCGACCGCTACATCGCGCGACATAGCCAATGTGATTGTTTCCATCCCGTTAGCCAACGGCGTGGAGAGTCTTAACGCCGGCGTGGCAGGATCCTTGCTTATGTTTGAGGCAGCAAGGCAGCGAAAGCAGGAACGAACGTCCTGATCGCGTCTGGTATTGTAACTTTGGCCGAACCCGCGAAAATCGCGTAAGGTAGGTTCCAATCGTAGGAGGGCTCACGCCCGCACGTTTATTCCGGTTTCAGGAGCCCCGCCTCCGATCGGAAAGAGGAGTTGAACGAAATGCGTAAGCAAGATCTTGTACGAGCCGTAGCCGAGGCCACTTCGCAGAGCGAAGCCGCCAGCACCAAGGCCGTAAACTCTGTATTCGCCGCCATTGAAGACGCCCTCGCCAAGGGCGACGAAGTGACCGTGAGCGGCTTCGGATCCTTCAAGGTTGTTGAGCGCGCTGCCCGCCAGGGCCGCAACCCCCAGACCGGCGAAGAGATGACCATCAAGGCCCGCAAGAGCCCGGTCTTCCGCCCCGGAACGCAGCTGAAGCGCGCGGTAGAGTAACCGCACTTCGGCAAAAGCCAGAATATGAAAGAGCCCCGATCCGGAATGGATCGGGGCTCTTGTGATTCCTCAGGATGGCTCAGGGCTCTATTGTTGCCACGCGGGTGGATTCGATTCGGGCGATAATCTCGCCACGCATATCCTGCCGTGCGGCCCGGACTCCCACACCAACGGCGTTCTTGATGGCCTCGTCGTTGCTCTTGCCATGGCAGATAATGACCGGGCCATCGACACCGAGGAGCGGAGCGCCCCCGATGCTGGCGTAATCGAGCTTGCGGGCCACTGCCCGGAAGGCCGGCTTCAGGATAGCAGCTGCCAGCTTTCGAATCGTGGATGAGGTGAGTTCCTGCCTGATGAGCTGCATCAGCATGCTGGCAGTCCCCTCGATCGATTTCAGCATCACATTGCCGGTGAAGCCATCGGCAACCACCACATCCACGCGCCCGTTGAGGACATCAGGACCCTCGATATTGCCGATGAAATTGATGCCCTCGAGACGCCGCATCATCGGGTGAACGGTTTGCACCAGGGCATTCCCCTTGGAGTCTTCTTCCCCGTTCGCCATAAGGCCAATGCGTGGATTCTCGATCCCGAGCACGGAGCGGGCATACACATCGGCCATCATTGCCTGCTGGACCATATTGATCGGCTTGGGATCGGTGACGGCACCGAGATCAACCACGATGGTATGGCCACCGGCGGCGTTCGGTACGCCGCCGGTAATGGCAGGCCGATCGATTCCTTGAATGCGCCCCAGCACCATCAGCGCTGCGGCCATGACAGCGCCGCTATTGCCGGCACTGATCATCGCATCCGCGTTGCCTTCTTTCACGGCCCTGAGGGCCGCGGAGATGGGGTTATCCTGCTTGCGACGCACTGCCTGGGCCGGATGATCGTGCATATCGATGGACTGGGTGGTGTGCATCACCTGCACATCGATACCTGTCGCATCGTGCCTGGCCAGTTCGGCCCGGATGATCGCTTCGTCACCGACGAGCAGCAGGTCGCAATTGTGCTCCCGTGCGCCCAGAAGCGCACCAGGAACCACAACTGCCGGACCATGATCACCGCCCATAGCATCAATCGCAATGCGCATATAGGGAGTCTCCTCGTGGCTCGCGCGGCTACCTAGACGTCCAGGTTCTGCACGTACTGGGCATGCGTCTGGATGAACTTCTTGCGGGGTGGTACGGCGGCTCCCATGAGCATATCGAAGGTTTCGTCTGCATTCGCAGCATCTTCGATGTTCACCTGGAGCATCGATCGAACCGCCGGGTTCATGGTGGTATCCCACAACTGTGACGGGTTCATTTCGCCGAGGCCCTTG
>DJVD01000222.1 GCA_002440805.1 Chloroflexi bacterium UBA6265 | reverse complement strand
GCATGGTGAAGATCTGGTTGTAGATTTCCGGGCCAACAAACGCGCTGTTGGGCGTCGCCAGCTGCGCCCGGATCAGCATTGACAGCAGGCCGCCAATGGCAAAGAAAATCAGCGCCACCACCATGAAGCGGCGCCCCAGTACCGTGTGGTTGACGCTGGACAATCGCCCCAAACCGGGCGGCGTGCCCCAGATCTCGTTCAGCGCCCGGTGCAGGCGAATGGGCGAGAGGTTGGACTGGCTCATGGGTTGCCGCCCTCCATCAGGGCCGCAAACGCAGCGGGATCGTGTGCCTCCACCCGGAATTGCATGCCGTCATGACCTTCGCCGCAATATTCGGCGCACTGGCCCCAATAGATTCCGGCCTCGTCGGCCTCGAGCCGGATGACATTGGGATGCCCGGGGATCGCGTCGATCTTGCCGCCCAGCCGCGGCACCCAGAGCGAATGGATCACGTCGCGCGCTGTCACGACGATGTCCACTGGTTGACCGGCCGGAATATGCAGGGTCTCCGTCGGCGGCATGGCGGTCCCGGGATAGCGGAACGTCCACGCCCATTGCCGGGCTTCGCCTTCCACCCGCACCGGCGCTTCCCCATGCGGCAGCAATTGCTCGCCCAGCACCAGCGCCGTGCCAGTCAGCAACACGAGAATGGGGACGGGCAGCATCAGCCCGCCGCCGATAATCCATTGCCCCGGTGTCACGCGGCTGATCCAATCGCTTCGCGTGTAGGCCAGCAGCAGGAGCACCATGACCAGCACAAACAACAGCGTCGCGCCGATCAGCATGACCCACCACAAGGTCGCCAGATTGGCCGCGCGCGGGCCCGCCGGGTCCAGGGCGGACAACGCGCCGCTGCAACCCGCCATCGCCAATGGCGTTGCACCAATCAGCAACGTCTTGATCAGAGGAGTCTTCCAGTGAGCGACAAAGCGAGCCAAGCCGACGAAAAGCCCGACGAGCAGGACGAAACCCCGCCCGAAGCGCATTCCGCCCACCCCAACCCCCATATTCGCTCGGTCGCCGACAAGGATATCAGCTCGGCCATCGCCGTCGCCGGTCATCCCCTGCACGCCATGTTGGTGCATTTTCCAATCGCCTTCGTCGTCGCAACCCTGGGCGTCGATGTCTTCTACTGGTGGAGCGCCGACCCTTTCTGGGTGCAGGTCGGCATCTGGTCTGCCAGCGCCGCTTTCCTGCTCGGCGTGCTGGCCTCGATCGTAGGGACGCTCGAATTGCTCGCCGTGCCCGGGATTCGTGTCCGCGTCGCCAGCTGGAACCATGCCATTGCTGCAATGGTCCTGGTCGCCATCGCCGGGGCAAATGCGGGGCTGCGGCTCTACCACCCCGAGCAGGTCCTGCCCAACGGCCTCATGCTGTCGACGCTCGCCAGCATGGCCGTTGCCTTTGCCGGTTGGCATGGCGGAAAACTGGTATTCGATCATGGCGTCGGCCTCATCATATCCACCCGCCAATAAGGGGTTCCGCCATTTCCCCCAGGGCGCCGGGCGCAAAGAACGTCGTCAGCCCTGCGGGCCAGTCCAGCCGCGGCTTGCCCAGCACCAGCGCCAGGATCACGCTGACGACGACGAGCGTCAGCGGTACCACCAAGACGAATTGGACGGTGGGGTAGCGTCCTGTGCGTTCAAAGATCTTGAGGATCATCAGCCCCGACAGGATGTGCAGCCCGGTCATGGCAGCCACGGCAACCAGCTTGGCCGAGAACCAGTTCTCGTAGGTGCCCTGCAGCAGGATCAGCGCCGTGCCCGAAGCAATGGCCGCAAATGCCCCTGGCGAAACCAGCACCACGTAGAAAAACCGCGTGAAGGCATGAAGGCGATGCAGGGCCTCGTCCTGCAGTCCCCGGCGCTGGCGGTACAGAAACGGCAGGGCGATCAATCCCCCTGACCAAAGCGCTATTGCACCGACATGGATGAATTTGAGCCAGGTAATCGCAAAGTCCTGGATCATCGGGCCGCCGATCGGTCCGGCTGCAGCACATCAACCAGCCGCCACAGCACCACGGCCAGCAGCGGCAGGTTGGCCGGCACCCACATGATCAATCCGCCAAGCTGCTGGTCATCGACCGGTGAGACCTCGAACGCCAATGTCGTTGCCAGATGCGGCAGGTAGAGCGGCTGCGGCGCAAAAACCAGCAAGGCGCCAAGCAGCCCCATCTGGGTTGCGCTGGCCAGCGCGGTTACGCCCGCCGCCAGTGGGTTGGGCGATCGCAGCAATCCAAGCCAGAGCCAGGCGAAACTCGAAAGCAGGCTCAGCTGCATCGCCCAGTACAGTGCGGGATGCATGAAGGCCGAAGCATAGAAATCCGGCACATGCCAGAGCCACAGCGCCATCGTGGAAACACTCAACGCCGGCAAGAGGTTGGCGCCGTGCCGCCAGCGAACCGGCAGGGCGAATGCCAGAAGCGGCGCTGCGACCATGGTCAGGACGATGTGATGTCCCACCCGCGCCGAAAACAACGCCACGGTCAGGGCGCAGATCGGCGAAATGAACAGCAGCGCTGCAATACCCGAGGCGCCACCAAAGGCCAGCTGCCGCCTCGGTTCCGCGCCGCGCAATGCAAAGGCTGCAAGGCCGAGAACGCAGAGCAGTCCAGCCAGCAGAACCGGGTCGAAATTCCACCGTCCCCACAGCGTGTCCGGTGAGGGCGGGGGGCCGCAATAGCTCATATCGAAGGAAAAGGCTGACGCTATGTCCATTCCATCCCAACTGAAGTCTTCAGGAAAAGCTTTGGGGCATCCCGAGGCGCTCGGCCCCNNATTAAGGCTGGGCCGCCTCACCGCCCTGCGGCAGTGCCTCGTCACCCTGCGGCAGCGCATAGGCGATGAAGTAATCCCCGATCGGGGTCTCCATGAAGTCGTGGCCACCTGCGTTGATCACCACGATCTGTCGGCCATTGGCCTCATAGGTCATCGGCGTTGCCTGGCCGCCCGCCGGAAGAATCGTCTGCCAGACCTCCTCGCCTGTTTCGATATCGATGGCGCGCAGGATGTCGTCCGTCGCCGCCCCGATAAAGAACAGGCCCGTAGCGGTGATCACCCCGCCGCCATTGTTGGGGGTGCCGATTTCCAGCGGCAACATGGAGGGGATGCCGAACGGGCCGTTCTTGCGCGCAGAGCCGAATGGACGATCCCACAGCACCTCGCGGGTGTTGAGGTCGATCGCTGCGATCCCGCCATAGGGCGGCTGCGCGCACAGCAGCCCCGTGAACGGCACCCGCCACCCTGCATTGACGCGGATGCCATAGGGCGTCTGCGCCTGCGGGCTGATGCTGCCGTGGGATCCGCCGCCTGCATCCGCATCATAGTTCGGATCGGTGATCGGCAGCACGCCCAGGGCGTCCACTTCCTCGCGCGGGACCAGCTGATTGTAGTTGGGCATGTTGTTGTAATTGGCGATCATGATGCCCTTTTCCGGGTCGATCGCCACGCCGCCCCAATCGGTCCCGCCATTATAGCCGGGGAACTGGATCCAGGGCCGATCAACCGTCGGCGGGGTGTACACGCCCTCATAGGAAGCCTGGCGGAACTGAATACGGCACCATAGCTGGTCGAGCGGCGTCGTGCCCCACATGTCGGCCTCGGTGATGGTCGGCTTGAGCAGGTTGGGGAAGTCCGTCACATAAGGCTGGGTCGGCGACAGCCGCTCGGGCTCGACCCCGCCCTGCGGCGCCGGGCGTTCCTCGATATTGACCAGCGGCTCCCCGGTCTCGCGGTTAAGGATATAGAATTGCGCCTGCTTGGACGGCATGACGATGGCCGGAACTGGGCCCTCGGGCGTGGGGAAGTCCACCAGCGTGCCCTGGCCGCCGAGATCATAGTCCCAAACGTCATAGTGCACCGTCTGGTAGTGCCAGCGCACTTCGCCGGTCTCGACATCGAGCGCCACGATGGCGGTCGAATAGGTGTTCTCCGCGTCCGAGCGGTCACCGCCCCAATAGTCCACAGCCGAGTTGCCCATGGGCATATAAACCAGCCCCAATTCGTCATCGCCCGAGGCAATGGTCCACATATTGGGCGTGCCCGGGGTATAGATTTCCCCTTCTGGCGGCAGCCCGGTTTCACCTGGACGGCCCATGTCCCAGGCCCATTCAAGTTCGCCCGTCACCGCGCTATAGCCGCGGATAACGCCCGAGGGCGCCTCGCGCGTCTGGCCGTCGCTGACCTGGCTGCCCACGACCAGCACGTCCCGCACCAGGGTCGGAGGAGACGTCGGCGCGTAAAAACCCGGTGCCGTATCGCCGATGCCTTCAAGCAGGTTGACGATCCCGCCATTGCCGAAATCTGCGCAAAGCTGGCCGGTTTCAGTATCGAGCGCGATCATCCGCGCGTCATGGGTAAGGTTGACGACGCGCGTTGCGCACAGCTCTGTCTGGTCCGCAGTCGGATCTTCAAAATATACCAGCCCGCGGCACGACGCGTTGTAGCCGATGGCATCAATTGAGGTTTGCGGGTCATAGGTCCAGTGTTCGGTGCCCGTTGCGGCATCAAGCGCACTGATCCTGTTGAGCGCCGAGCAGAGGTATAGCCGGTCGCCGACCTTGACCGGCGTGTTCTGATTGCCGAACGGTTCGTCGTTCTCAGGCAGATCGCCGGTCCTGAATTCCCAGATCTGCTCGAGCTGGCCGACATTGTCCGGCGTGATCTGGGTCAGCGGTGAATAGCGGGTCGCCTTGTGCGTGCCCCCGTAAGCCGGCCAGTCCACGCCCGCCTCGAGCGGCACATAGTTGGCAACCGGTGCGGCGGGTTCTACTGGCTCAGTCGGTTCAGTCGGCACCAGGGGTGCCGCAGGGGCGGCAGGATCAGCAGGATCAGCAGGATCAGCAGGTGTGGCCTCGCTGGCCGGACCCGACGGCGCAGCCGCGGGCGGCGTCGCCTCCGGATCCGTCTCGGCCGGCTGCTCTGCCTCTTGCGCAAATGCGCTGTCCACGCTGTGCTGTGCCACGCCGATTGCCCCGAGCGCACCGGCCAGGGTTACCATGGCTGCGGCCATGCCGGAGCCGAAGCGCCGCGTGGAGCCCCGGAGCACTGGAAGCGTCGTCAAGACCAGCAGCAGCACCACGGTGGGCGCGATCAGCCGAGGCACCTGCGCCCAGCCGTCCAGCCCCGCTTCCCAAAGCGCCCAGATCACAGTAGCGGCAAAAACGATGACATAGGTCCAGATCGCTGCCACCTCCCGGCGGAACAGGAAATAGGCGGTCAGCAACAGCCCGATCCCGGCGGGCAGGTAATACCAGGACCCACCAAGGGTGATGAGCCACAGCCCGCCTGCCGCAATCGGCAGGCCAAATACCACCAGTATTGAAGCCACCAACATCGTCCACCAGAAGCCAAAACCTTTGCGGGTCGGTCGTGATAATTCGTGCGTGGCCATCGATCCCTCCAACATTGCAATGGAAAACAACGCCACAAATTGGCCACGGTTCCGCCTCGCGCTAGATTCCGTCCCCGCAGGCGCGGTCATGGGATTGCGACACTGAACGCAGGCGAACTGATTTTTGCAGCTTGACGTCCACTCCAGCCGCTATAAGCTACCTCCGTAACAATAGACGATATTCCGGTAATATGGAATAACAGGAGGACTTGATGAAGCGTATTGCGTTGGCAGTAGCCACCACAGCCGTTGCACTGATCTCGACAAACGCATTGGCCTATGCCCAGACCAATGGCGGCATCATTGATGTTGCCACCATCGGTGAGCCGCCGACCCTTGACCCGATGGCATCGACCGCCGATCTGGTCGGGATCATCACCCAGCACATGTTCGAGACGCTCTACACGTTCGACGCCAAGTGGGGCCCAACCCCATTGCTGGCCGCCGCGCTGCCAACAGTCTCCGAAGACGGCATGACGCTGACCATTCCGCTGCGTACCGGCATCAAGTTCCATGACGACAGCGTCATGACCGCTGCCGACGTTGTCGCCTCGCTCGAGCGCTGGATCAAGATCGCCACCCGCGGCAAACAGGCCGGCGAAGTCATCACCGGCATCACCGCCACCGATGACTCCACCGTCACCATCACGCTGTCGAAGCCCTTTGCGCCGCTGTTGGCGCTGCTCTCGCTGAACAATGCTGCCGCGATCATCATCCCGGCGGCCAATGCTACCCAGGATCCGCTGACCAGCTTCATCGGCACGGGTCCTTACAAGCTGAAGGAACGCCTTCCGGACCAGTACATCCAGCTGGTTCGCTTTGATGGCTACCAGTCACTGGGCGGCGAGATCGATGGTTACGGCGGCGCACGCAACCAGTATCTCGACGAAATCCGCTTTGTGCCGGTTCCCGATCCCAATACCCGCATCGGCGCGGCCATGGCTGGTCAGTATGACTATGTCGACCAGTTGCCGGTCGAAGCCTTCCAGCAGATCACCGACGGTGCGACCGAACCTGTGGTGCTGGCGCCATTCGGCTGGCCGGTGTTCATGATGAACACCAAGGAAGGTCTCAATGCCGACATCCGCGTCCGCAAGGCGATCCAGGCGGCCCTGGCGCCCGAAGACATGATGCTGGCGGCATTCGGCTCGGAAGATTTCTTCTCGATCGACGCTGCCTGGTACCCGGACAGCTTCTCCTGGCATTCCGAAGTGGGCACCGAAGCCTATAAGCCGCTCGGCGACACCGAGACTGCCAAGGCCCTGCTGGCCGAAGCCGGCTACCCGGATGGCTTCACCACCGAGCTGCATAGCTGGAGCCAGTACGCGTTCCTCAGCAATGCCGCCGTGGTACTGCAGGAGCAACTGAAGCAGATCGGTATCGAGAGCGAGTTGCGGTTCGAAGAGAATGCCGTGTACCTGGAGAACTACTTCGCCTCCAACTTCGATATTTCGGTCACTGGTACCAGCGCGTATGTAGATCCGAACGATGTGGTGCAGAACAACTTCCAGTCCACATCCACCACCAATGCCTCGCAGTACAACAGCCCGGAAATGGACGAGTTGATCGCTGCCGGCATGGTGGAAACCGACCAGGCCAAGCGCGCCGAGATCTATCACGAAGTGCAGGAACTGATCAAGACCGATATTCCGTGGATCACGCTGTTCATTGCCAGCCAGTACGAGGCGATGAAGACGTACGTCATGGATTACGAGCACTATCCAACCGGCTCCAATGTCAGCCTGAAGAAGGTGTGGCTGGACGTTTAGGTTCGGTAACACGCTCACAGCACAGCGCCCCGGTCGGGTTCGACCGGGGCGCTGTGCGTTGCGTTTCTGGCAGCGAATGGCGGGGTCACCAGGGTGACGATAGACATCACGATCGTCACCTCGCTAGTATGTGGGTGAACAACAATCACCCCCGCTAGCGCCCGCGGGCCTTCGTTGCCTGGTATGCACCCGCCGGCGTCAGCGCACGGAAGGAGCCTGTCATGACCGAATCCACCCCCTACTTCCTGTCTGAAGCCGTCTCTGATCCCGAGTTTATTCAGGCCGAGGCATTTGATACTGTCGTGGTGAAGTTCACGGATTTCCCCATGAAGGATATGCCCGCCGCTTTCGATAGCACGTTTGGCACCGTGTTCCCGGTGCTCGGCGAACAAGGTATCACCGCTATTGGCCCCGCGTTCGCGCTCTACCACCGCATGCCAACCGACACTGCAACGTTCGAAGTCGGCATTCCGGTTGATCAACCTCTTGCCAACCCGTTCACCACAGATACTGGCGTGGTGATAGAACCTTCCCGGCTGCCTGCGGGCGATGTGGCAAGGGTTTCCTACTTCGGGCCCTACAACGCGTTGCCAGAAGGATGGGGAACGTTTATGTACGCGCTTTCCACAGCTGGCAAGGAACCCGATCTGCCATTCTGGGAACTCTATGTGACGGAACCCAGTCCCGACATCGATCCGGCAACATTGCGAACCGACCTGGTCGTGAGAATCAAGGGCTAAGGATCGTTCCCGGCAGATTCGTTGAAGGCAAAAGCCCACGGTCGACATCAACCGTGGGCTTTTCGGTTGCTAGCGCTGCGTGGGCGCAAACCCGTAGGGCATGCCGGTCATGTCGTCTGGCATGGCGCAATCCTTGTAATCGTCCAGGTCGCCGAGGAAGATGCCGGTCTGGCGGGCAGCTTCGTAAATCCGGTTGTCCTTGGTGACCAGCTTGAGTTGGTTGACGGCGTCCTGGATGGGAACGGGCACGATCTTGTCGCCCTGCAGCGCCACCATATGGCCAAACAGGCCGCGATGATACGCCTCCACTGCCCGGGTGCCGAAGCGCTTGCTGAGGATGCGATCCTCGGCGCACGGCGAACCGCCACGCTGGGTATGACCCAGCACAACGCTGCGCATCTCGAATTCGTTGGGAGCAATCTGTTCCACGCGGCGCGTGAGTTCGCCGGAGATTCCAGCGAAAATCACCTCATTGGTGGCTGAGCTGCCGACGGTGACCGCCTTGCCATCGATCTCGAATGCTTCGCTGACCACGATGATGGTGGAGTTGCGATGGTTATCCCGGCGATGGCGAAGGAAGGCGACAATATCCTCCATCGAGGTGGGAAATTCGGGAAGGAGGATGGCATCGGCTCCGGCAGCGAGGCCGGCATACAGGCTGAGCCAGCCAGCGTTACGTCCCATGCATTCCACTAGGAAAATGCGGTTGTGGCTAAATGCCGTGGTCTGGATTTTGTCGATCGCGTCCACGGCTACCTGGACGGCGGTGGCGAATCCAAATGTGTGATCGGTGGCATAGAGATCGTTATCGATCGACTTGGGTATGCCAACGATGTTCACACCGGTGTCCGCCAGCTGCTGCGCCCCGGAGAGTGTGCCGTCGCCGCCGATGACCAGCAGACCATCGACATCCAACGCTTCCATCGAATCCTTGCAGGCCTGGAGGATGGCGGGATCGATCACTTTGGTCTCATTTTGACCCACCTTGGCCGCGAACCGACCGCGATTGGTGGTGTGCAGCACGGTGCCGCCGAGGTTCTGGATGCGGCCAGCCTCTTCCACGCCGATCCGCTGGTACTTGCGGTCGATCAGGCCCTCCCAGCCCAGTTCAAAGCCAACGAACTTGTAGCCGAGACGGCTGCCGGCAATCACGGCCGAGGCGATGACGGTATTAATGCCGGCGCAATCCCCGCCACTATTGATGATGCCGATGGTTTTACCTTGCGAGGCTGTAGACATTGTGACGTTTCGCCCTTCTGGCGCGTGTGAACGCGTGTGGAATGTCGTCATGAAATCGCCATACAAATGGCACATCATGCTTTCATGATAGAGAGGTAGTGCAACAGTCTCTATCAATATTTGTGAAAAACGTAACAGAAACGCAAACGGTGCGGTGTCGGGGAAATCCGGGAACCAATATCCTGGCCCGGAAGTTCTGGTTAACAGGTACAAGCAATGGCAATCGCCGATGCTACACTCGAATTGCGCCCCAGTTTGGGGAAAGCAGCGGATTACACCGAGGCAGACACACGTTATGGGCGATGCCACGATTATCACGCCTGATAGACGCACACCCGACGCGGTGATCGAAACGCGCAATTTCACCAAGAAGTACGGCAAATTCCTCGCGCTGGATGCAGTGAACCTCACCATCCCGCCGGCTTCGATCGGCTTGCTCGGCGCCAATGGTGCCGGCAAATCAACGCTGATCCGCAGTTTGCTTGGCATTATCAAACCCACCAGCGGGGATGCCAACGTGGTTGGGTACGATACGAAAACCCACGGCATCAAGGTCCGGGAGCATGTGGGCTATATGCCTGAGGCCGATGCCCTGCCAATGGGCACCACCGCGGCCGATTTTGTGGGCCATATGGCAGAAATGAGTGGCCTGCCGCCACGCCAGGCACGCCAGCGTGCCGCCGATGTCCTGCAGCAGGTTGGCCTGGGTGAGGAACGCTATCGCCTGATCAAGGGATTCAGCACCGGTATGCGGCAGCGCGTGAAGCTGGCGCAGGCGATTGTGCACGATCCCCAACTCGTATTTCTCGATGAGCCCACCGCCGGCATGGATCCGCAAGGGCGGGAGGACATGCTGGAACTGGTGGAGCGCATTTATCGGCGTATGGGCATCAGTGTGGTGTTTAGCTCGCATATTCTCGAAGATATCGAACTCGTTTGCGACTACGTCATCATCCTCGACCAGGGCCGGGTGCTGGCCAGCCAAAGCCTGAAACATTCCGAAGAGAACCTCGGCGAAGTGGTAGTGCAGGTGGATGGCGATGCCAACGCTTTTGCCCAGGGGCTGCGCGCCCACCAGGCAACCGTGCGTGTTGAGGAAGATGCCGCCACCGGTCACCCCATCCTGGTGGTGGATGTTCATGACGAACACATGTACGACGTGATCCGCAATGTGGCGGTCGAGCAGCAATCGGTGATTCGCAAGCTCCGGTCACGATCGCGCAGCCTGGAAGATCTCTATCTCGGCAGCGTGAATGCCATAGCGGAGGTGGAAAATGTCGGCTAATCCTGTTCCAGAAACCGACGCCCGGTATGGCGAAATTTTCGATCGCGGCTACGCCCGCTACGATGGGCCACGTCGCGGCCGACGGGGCGCAATCACTTCGCTGATCGGTTTCTCCATGAAGCGCGCCATGGGCATCCGCAAGAGTTGGACGGCCAAGGTGATGCCGTTCATTCTCTATGTGGCCGCCACCATCCCGCTGATCGTCATGATCGGTGTGCTGGCGGTATTCCGCACAATGGGCAACCTGGACGAGTTCGGCAACTTTGTCAGTTACAGCGGGTACTTCATGGCCATTTCCACCATGTTGGGATTGTTTGTGGCCATCTGCGCGCCGGAAATGATTTGCGTGGATCGCCACGAACGCACATTGCCGCTCTACTTCAGTCGCGCCATTTCCCGTAACGATTACGTCTTCGCCAAAATCGTAGCGATGGTGCTGCTGGCCATGACCATGACTGCCCTGCCGGGCAGCATCCTCTGGCTGGGACAGCAGCTCACGCAAGACCAGGCCCGTCAGGCGATGGTCGATAACAGCGGCGACCTGTTGAAGGTCCTGATTCTCGGTGTGCTGACATCGCTGCTCTATGGCACCGTTGGTTTAATGATTTCCAGCTTCACCAACCGCAAGGGTGTGGCGATCGCCATTATCCTGATCGGCTTCCTTGTGGTTACAGGCATCTCGCAAGGATTGGCGGTTGCACTGGAGGACTATGAGTGGGGCAAGTGGTTCCTGCTGGGTGACCTTAACACCATCACCCTCTCGCTGAGTAATCACTTCTTCCATGATGTGGTGGGCAACGAGTTCGTCGAACGGTTGGCCATCAGCCAATGGCAGGCAATCGGTATCATGATCGGCATACCACTGATAGCAACACTCATCCTTCGCTGGCGTTATGCCACCCGTGATGACGCCTAGGAGGATTTATGAGAATCAGACGATCCACATCTCCGGAGCCAGACGACATGCCAACAGTGGCCGCCACCGGTAATGGCGCCACGCCATCGATCCAGTTCAATGAAGTTAGCCGCTGGTTCGGCGATATCGTGGC
>DJVD01000024.1 GCA_002440805.1 Chloroflexi bacterium UBA6265 | reverse complement strand
GGAGGAGCCGATTCGCGCAGACGCGAACGCCGTTCACGAAGCGCTTGCGTATGCGATTGATGCAGAACGATTCCTCGGCAGCCTGGATCAACGGGACGAGCGCGACTATTTCCCCATCGGAGCTGTCGACGAACTTGCCGAGCATCTCCTTTGCTGGCTGGAAGAACGTGGGTACCGGATAACGGCGATTGGGAGGGAGTAAGCCATGACTGACCATCACGACGATGACCCTTTCAGGCGACAAATCCTGCAACTCATTGATGCCATGATGAACCAGGGAGTGGCGGGCGCGACGATCAGCGCCGACGGCGTTGTTACCGGCATGCCGAACTGGGAAGAGCGCACGAAAGATCAACGTTTCGCAGACAAGATCAAGACACACGGCTATCCATTGGGGTTGGCCAAGAGTGCAATGGCCAAGCAGAATCGGCGGCGCGCCGAGTTGAAAGACAGGGTGATCACTTTGAGTGCTGCAGAACGGGCTGAGTTTGATGCGGCGTTTGAGGCGCTGGCATACGCCATTGATGCCCAACGATTTCTCGGCAACTACAACCCTCGCGACCGTTATTCGTTCGATAAGGATCTCGTCGACACGATTTCCGAGAACATGATTACGTGGCTCGCTGAGCGTGGTCACCGCATTGCCCCGATCGATGCTTCAGACGCACGTGCAATCGGTAGAGATTTGGATCCCTCGACAGGACTGGCTTTGAGGGACGACATGGAGAGATCGCTGCTGAGCGATGAGGACATTGCGAAGCTCAGTGACATCAGGACGGATATCGAAACTGGACGACGGGAGGTAACGGCGAGGATCGACCAGCGCCTGGCGAAATGGGAGCGCACGCGATATTCCCAGCGGCAACGTGAGGGTGGTTACGGGTACTTCATCTTCGTCCCGGCAAAACTGCACCGCCAGGATCTGATTAGGAGATTCCGGGCGAAGATCGAGTCGTTTCGAGGCGAAGATCGTGTCGCTTACCGCGCATCGCATGCGGCGCTGGCGTACGCCATTGATGCCGAGCGGTTCCTCAAATCTGTACCGGCGGAGGATCTGCCACCCGATCAAGATGTTTGCGAGGTCAATTGCTTCACCAATCGGCTCCTCGCCTGGCTGGACGACTATGGGTTCCAACTTGTGCCGAAAGCAAAGGAATAGACGACCCCATCGCGACGTGCAACGCAAACAGCCGGTCCATCTGGACCGGCTGTTTGCAAGATGCGAAGGATGACGCACAAGAACCTAGCTCCCGAGATGCGTGCCAAGCCACGCCAGGGTATCGACCCATGCCGCCTCTGCCTGCTCGGCGTTGTACCGTTGGCCAGTGTCGTTGTGGAACGCGTGTTGGGTGCCCGGATAGATTTTGATCTCGTAGCCTATGCCGGCGTCAGCCAGCGCCGCATCCAATTCATCTCGCCCCTCGTTGGCGAAATCGCCTGGGTCGTCTGAATAGATACCCAGCATCGCTGCCTTAATATTTCGAACGTCTTCGGTGGGCGGCGGCGGTCCGTAGAACGCCACACCTGCCCGCAGGCGCGGCTCCTGCGTTGCCGTACGCCACGTGATGCCACCTCCGAAACAGAAGCCAATCATTCCCGTCGATGATGCAGCTGCTTCGCCTTGCTGCTCGTAGTGGGAAATGGCATCAGAAAATGCCCGTACGTGGCGCGAGAGATCGCCGCCTGTGAGGATGCCGGGAATGCTCGACGGATCGGCAACAGCGGCGGTACCGCCTTCGGGACTAAGGAGATCCACGGCCACGCCAATGTACCCTGCTGCCGCCAATCGACGGGCAACATCCCGGATGTGGTCCGTCAGGCCACGGTTCTCGTGACAGACCAGCACGAGCGCCGGGCTGGAGGCGGATTCGGCCATGGGGCTGGCGTCGGCGAGAGGCGTTGCCGACGGATCGCCTGTCGGCCGTGCTTCATAGGCCGAATACAGCACGCCATTGCTGTCGAAAGTGACATCTGTCGTGGCGACGCGCGGATCGTTTTCCGGGATCGAGTACGTACTTTGGGGTTCTGTCGAGCCCGGCGTTGCCGCTGCCTCCTGCGCGATCGCCTCCGAGATGCCGAACCGCTGGAAGACCGCCATGGTGGCAGCGGTGCCACCGACGATATAGCTCACTTTGGCAGTCAAATCACGCCGGGAGAGGAGTCCCTCCTGGTAGTCTTCGACGAACTCGTGGACGAGATACCGTTGCATCTGGTTCAACGGGCTTAGCGGATCGGGATCGATCCGTGGAGTTGAGGTGATTTTGGGAGACGTCATGGGAAAGTACCTCCTGCACGTTGTGGTGTGACTCGGCGTTGGCGAGCAGGTGATTTTCACCAAACGGGAACTCAAAGAAATCCTTGACGGACCCTCATCTACTCGCCACAAACGGTATTAGCGTGTTACGTGACTGTCACGCGCTTTTTTCCGGTAGATCGATTTTAGCATGAGCCATTTTGACGGGATGTCTGCCTTCACTCAGATGCCACCGGCGCCAGGATCGGGTTGTGGATGCAGGGAGGCGGGGGAGTCCATCGGGAACAGCCCATGGAATCGAAGGACTTTGGGAACCAATATCCGGGCGGCAGAAAAACAAATCAGCCGGCCCAAAAAGGACCGGCTGTCTAACTGGAGCGGAAGACGGGATTCGAACCCGCGACCTTCTCCTTGGCAAGGAGATGCTCTACCACTGAGCCACTTCCGC
>DJVD01000119.1:8532-16389 GCA_002440805.1 Chloroflexi bacterium UBA6265 | reverse complement strand
AGGTGAGTAGGCCGCGCCCTGGCGATAGGCTTCCTGAATCATCAGGCCCCAGTTATCGCCAGACATCGAAACCAAACCGAGGAAGTACAGAACCACCTGGCCATAAATGGCGCCGGTCATGGCAAACACGAAATTGATGAGAATGTAACTGGCCATATTTGGCAGCACTTCGCGGAAGAGGATACGCGGCAGGCCGAGATCCAGCATGCGGGCGGCTTCCACAAACTCGCGTTCCTTCAGGCTGAGCACCTGAGCCCGCACTGCACGTAGCAAGGTGGGCCAGCCCGTGGCCGCAAGGATGATCACCAGGAGGAATGGGCTATTCAGCTTCACGAACGCGGCCAGCACACCCAGCAGGATGATGGATGGCACTGTGAGCACTACCTCGGTGATCATCAGCACCACGGATTCGAACTTGCCACCCAGCAGGGCCGCAAGCGCACCGAAGCTAATGGCGATGAGGGTGCTGATAAAGGCGGCGGCACTACTCACCATGATAAGCGCCTTGCCACCATTAACGATCTGGTACCAGATATCGCGGCCACGATAATCGCAGCCAAGCGGGTTATCCATGCTGGGCGAGCAATACACCATATCTACGCGGGTACTGTTTTTGTCTGGCAAGAACAGCGGCCCAATAAAGCTGAGCAGTAGCAAGCCGAGCAACACACCAATCCCGAACGTCCCGAGTTTGTTGCGGCTGATAAAACGGCGCCAGGGTGCTTGCGGGACGATGCGAACATCGGCATCGGATGCAACGGCGGGTTCTGCGGTAGCAGTAGTCATCTCTCGGCCCCCCCTAGGAACGGATTCGCGGATCGAGCCGACTGTACAGGAGATCGGCGATAAACAGCGCGGTCACCACCGAAATGGTGATCACCAGGAAGATGCCTTGCAGCACCGGGTAATCGCGCTGGTTAATGCTTTCATACAGCCGCATACCAATACCCTGGTACTGGAAAATCGGCTCCACCAGCAGCGATCCACCAACCACGAAACCGATGGAGATGGTGAGCTGGGTGAAGAGCGGCAGGATGGCGTTGCGGCCCACATAGTTGGTAAGAATGCGCCATTCCGGCACACCACGGGCGCGAC
Organism: Chloroflexi bacterium UBA6265; assembly: GCA_002440805.1. GTDB lineage: Bacteria > Chloroflexota > Chloroflexia > Thermomicrobiales > UBA6265 > UBA6265. The sequence continues at coordinate 15,294 of DJVD01000119.1, read as the reverse complement.
CGGCGGAGACGTAATCCTCCTCGAGCGTGGAGATGGTGGAGCTCTTCATCAGCAGCATCCACCCGCCGATACTGGTCACCACGTACACGGAAATCGGCAAGATGGCGTGGTAGAGGGCATCGCCGATAAACGCCCAGCTCAATTCCACGGGCTGGCCGCTGGAAACCGATCCCCGCATTTGTGTATAAGGAATCCACCCCAGTTGCACACCAAACACAATGATGAACATCAGCGCCAGCAGGTAATTGGGAATACTGTTGAGAATGGAACCCAGGGTACTGGCGACACCATCGAACAATGTGCCACGGCGATAGGCCATGATCATGCCGATGAAACTCCCCAGCGTGAAGGCGATCATCAGCGCGGTACCAACCGAGAAGATAGTCCACCAGATGCGGCTGAGAATGATGCTGGAAACCGTGGTGCCCGGCAGCACCATGGAGGTGCCGAGATCGCCCTGGACCAGGTTCTTCAGGTAATCAACGTATTGCAACAACAGCGGCCGATCGACATCAATCGCGAACAGCGACCGCGCCTGGTTCGAGGCATCGTCATACGAATACCCGTATTGGGTCATCTGCCGATTGATATAGACCTCAATCGGGTTTCCCGGCAGTAACCGCACCAGGAAGAAGATGAACGTCGACACCAGGAAGATCGTGAGGAGTGCCCTGAGCAGCCGACGAAAGACAAAGCTGCCCAGGAACGCCCGTACATGGTTCTTGCGCACGGCCTGCTCTTCCTCGACCTGATACACAACCTCCGCGGTCGGCTGGAGTTCCATAGCGATTAACCCTTCTCATAGAACTGACTGTGATTGCGATGGACTCCACTGCACCACCCCACCCGAGGATCATCAGTTTCTCGCAGCACTGAGGGGCTGCTCCGTCCAGTAGCGCAATCATAAAGCAAACTGCGTGGTGAATACACTTGCAGTTTGACCTCGTAGTGCCGGAACTGTAGCAAAATTCAGGAGAATTGGGCGAAATACGCTCGATACTTTCCGGGTTTCAGCCGTATCATGGATGTATACAGAAGGCGTCATACCGCCACGATTCACAAAGGAGGTTGCCATGACAACGCCTCATATTTACAACCGCATCATTGTCCCGCTGGACGGATCCGAGCCCAGCCGCGCTGCGCTGAGCTACGCGGCTCGCATTCCCTCGCGCGAACTGGTGTTGCTGCATGTGATGGTCGATCGCGAAGTGATCGTGCCGGACTGGATCCTGCGCCGCGACAGCGCCCGCACCGAACTCACACTCGGTGAGCAAATGGAGCAGATGGCCGAGGAGATGCGCACGCCCGAGCGCACGGTGAGTGTGGATATTCGCATAGGCGATGTGGCCGAGGAAATTATCCGCGCCGGCGAAGAGGCTGACATGATTGTGATGATGACGCACGGTCGTGGCGCCGCCGGGCGGGTCGTGTTCGGCAGCATGGCCGATCGCGTGGTGCGGCACGGTACCACCCCGACCCTGCTGGTGCGGGTGGGCGAACTCACGCGCAGCCCGAAGGTGCCCGATCGGATCCTGTGCGCCCTGGATGGGAGCGAAATCGCCGAGCGTGGGATCGCAGCCTCAACCCGGTTGGCATCGGCACTGCAATTGCCACTCGTACTGCTCCGCAGTGTCGGCCTGCAGGATGTTAAGGTCGCCCTGCGTGAACTGAGATCGGAACAGAGCGAATGGGTGGCCCCCACTGAGATGGATCCTGAGCTGTACGATAAAACGCTCAACCGTGTACGCAATGAGGCAAATGCCTACCTGGACGCGCGCAAGGCCGAAGTTGAAGCGGAGTACAGTAATGTCACCACCGAACTGGTAGAAGGATCGGTGCCGTTTACGCTGATGTGGGCGGTAGACGTAGACGACATCCTGGTGATTACCAGCCGCGGCCAGGGTGGCTACAAGCGCTGGGCGCTGGGATCGGTCGCCGAGAAACTGATCCGGGAAGCGCCATGTCCGGTATTCCTGGAACGAGGCTTCGAGGATACCGCCGAGTAGATGCAACGTATCGGCCCGGATCGAATGATCCGGGCCGATTGTCGTTTACGAGGCGACCGTCACAACCGGCGTATCATCGTCCCGCGCGTCCCGGGTACGCACCCAGTGCAACCCGACCGCAGCGGCGAAGAATCCGAGGCCAATTGCATCCTGCATCGGGCCGGTGTAGAAGAGGAACCCGGCCGCCACGATCATCAGTGCCCGCTCGACGATGTTGGCTTGCCGGAATATCCAGCCACCCACGCCGGCAACCAGCGCCACGATCGCGAAGCAGGCGGTAATGGTGCTCAGCACGATATCGGGCCAGCTGCCAAGCATGAGCAGGTTGACGCCGTTATCCACATCCAGTGTGAACATGAATGGCACCACAAACGCGGGCAGCGTGTATTTCCACGTAATCATCATCGTCTTGAACGGGTTACCACCCGTGATCGCACTTGCCGCGAACGGTGCCAGCGCGGTCGGCGGGCTTACCTCGCTGAGCACGGCGTAATAGAAGATGAACATATGCACCGCCACCAGTGGCACATCCATGGCCACCAATGCCGGGGCGATGATTGCCGCCGCGATGATGTAACTGGCGGTGACCGGCACGGCCAACCCGAGAATCCACACGGCCAACGCCGAATAGATAATGCTCAGGATCAGCGTTTCGTTGGCGAGATCGACAATGAGGTCGCTCATTTTCAGGCCGAGGCCGGTGAGCGTCATCACGCCCACGATCAGACCGGCGGTAGCACAGGTGCTGGCAACACTCAAGGTGCCGACGGAGCCGGCCCGTAACGCATCCCAGGTGCGTTTGGGCGTCATCGCCGTCTCTCGCCTCAGGAAACTGAGCAGGAAGGCAATCGCGGTGGAGTACACCACGGCCTTGAATGGCGTATAGCCATAGGCCATCAGCGCCACAATCGCCAGCAGGCTGGTGAAGTGATACCAGTAGCGCTTGGCCAGGGTTTTCGCTGGCAGCGTTTCAATCACCACCGCTTTGGTGCGCAGCTTGCGGGAATCGAGTTCGATCATCAGGAAGATACAGAGGTAATAGAGAATTGTGGGGATCGTCGCGAGCTTGAGCACCTCCAAATACGAGATCTGCAGGTACTCGGCGATGATAAACGCCGCAGCTCCGAGCGTGGGGGGCGACAAAATCGCGCCGATACCACCGGCGGAGAGCACCGCACCGGCGGATTCCCGGTCGTAACCGGCCTTGCGCAACATCGGCCACGCCACGGAACCAAGGGTGACCGTGGTGGCCACGCCAGATCCGGAAACGGTACCGAGCAGGAAGCCGGCGACCGTGGCCGTACGACCCGCTCCACTTGCCTTGCGACCGGTAGCGGCGAACGAGAAATCGAGGAAGAACTTGCCTGCTCCCGAGAACTCCAGCACAGCGCCGTAAATGGTGAAGAGCACGATATAGGTGGCAGCCACATCGAGGGCCGTCCCATAAATCCCTTTCACATCGATATACATATGCCCGACGATGCGTTCGATATCGTAGCCGCGGTGTCCCCAATCGCCCGGCAACATATATCCCCAGTGGGCGTATGCCAGGAGTGCCGCAGCGAACGCAGGCAAAATCCAGCCGACGGTACGACGGGTGGCTTCGAGCGTGAGGATGATCAGCAACAGGCCCATCAGCACATCGGTTTCTGTGGGCCGCACCGAACGCCGGAGGAACGCATCAAAGCCCACCACAAAGGGATACGCCGATGCCACAATGGAAAGGATGGCCAACACAATGGAACTAATGGCATCAAGGATATGCGGCGTGCGAGCAGCCTCCTTGCGCCAGGGGTACATCAGGTACGTGAGCGCCAATGCTGCGCCGAGGAACGCCACCCGATAGGCCTGGGTAGGGATCACCACCTGCGTTTTAGCCAGCGCAAATATGGAGATGAGCACTGCGAATGTGCCAACCAGCCAGGCGATCATACCGGTGAACGATCGCGTGGGAAGCTCTGATTCGAACTCCTCAATCAGGGCCTGGGTATCGACCGTTTCCTCGAACTCGGGCTCGACATGTTCCACGGGTTCCGTGGCATTCGCGACCTTGGTGTGCCGCGTTTCCGACGATTCGGACATGAGGATAGGGTCCTTTCCGGGACGTGTTAACCTGGATGATCGCAATCGGTTGGCTCGACCGAAATATGCACCTGGGTACTCGTCGGCAGTAAATCGGCCAGGTGGGCGGAGTTCCCGCCGACCGAAAGCACGTGATTGCCACGACTGTTCACCCGCACAACAAGGCGGCTGCGCACCATCGGGTCACCCGGCACCACATAGCCATCGGTGGCGAGGTAACTACTGCCATCGGTGGCGTAATACTCGGCGGCAGCGGCATTTTCAGTGACAATCCGCACCCGCTCGAGGCGACGATCCGGGGTGATGCGCCATTGTTCGCGCACATACCCCCCGAACATCGAATGCGTGAACTGTAATTGCATCACGTCATCGGTATCCACGGCAGCGCACCAAACCAGCACTCCCGTTTCGGTACGCACCTGCACCGAGCGGGCCGACGGGGCAAGGAGTGCCGGTGCCATCACGATAAGCAGCACACCAATCAGCAGAGCTGCTCGTCGCATGGGTGCCGGCATCCTCTCCCGCGGTCGCAAACCGGGGAGAAGAATACTCCCCTCCCCGGCTCACGAAACACTATCCGGCCGGTGTGGCTTCCGGTGTGGCGCCGCCGCCAACCTCACAGGTTCCTTCGGCAATCCCTTGCTCTTCAAGGTACTTAAGCGCGCCCGGATGGTACGGCAAGGCCTGGGAGCACTGGGCCGAACCGAGTGTGAGTTCGGCAGCCGACGGTGCTGCAGCAATCAGGGTGTCCTGATTTTCGAAGATAGCCTTGGTGATGTCATAGGCCATCTGCTCATCCATTTCGCCAGAGGCGACGAGCACGTTTGGCACCACGACAACCGGGATATCCTCGGCCTGGCCGTCGCCATACGTGCCAGCAGGAATATTGGCTACCTGGTAGAACTCGCCATGGGCTTCCTTGAGCTGATCAAGGTACTGATCCGAGGCGAGGAAGGCAACGTTCAGGTTGGGTGTGGCGGTGAGATCGACCACGGCAGCGGTCGGCAAACCTCCGCTCCAGAAGAAGGCATCGATCAGGCCGTCCTTCATGGCACCAGCCGATTCGCCTGCGCCAAGTTGCTCGCGGGAGAGATCGTCCTCACCAACACCAGCGGCTTCGAGGATTCGCAGTGCGATCACTTCGGTACCGGAGCCTGGCGAGCCGACGGAGACCTTCTTGCCGGCAAGATCTTCAACCGTGGCAATACCGGCATCGGCATTGACCACGATATGGGTGTAGTTGTTGTACAACGTCAGCAGCGAGAAGGCCTCGATCGGGGCTTCAAACGGCGCGTTTCCCTGGCCGGCATCGTAGGCCGTATCGGAAAGGACGAAGGCCAGATCGGCATCGCCCGATTCGATCAGGTACATATTGTCCACCGAGGCAGATGTCTCCTCAGCAGTCCATTCGGTATCCGGTACTTCATTGCTGAGCACACTGGCCAGCGATCCACCGTACGGGTAATACACGCCGCCAGTACCACCGGTAGCGATGGTCTTGCGATCCTGCGCGGCTGCAGATGGCACGCGCATAACGGCCGCACCAACGGCACCTGCGGCCAGAAGCTGTGTTAACTGTCGTCGAGTCGTACGCATGGGTTCATCCCTCCGTTAATACGCGTGGTACCGACAGCCGGCACCGTCGAGCCAGAAACCTATAATTGGCTGGATGAGGAACGGAAGCCTATCTGCTACCGCGCCTCAAAAAACCGCTTGTGTTGAACGGTAATAGCATACACGATGACGCTGTAGTGCAGTAGCAGAATCGATACCACCACGTTATTTCCACCAGCTTGCGAGAAGCGGCGGGCACGAATGGACCGTGTCAACAATTCCTGGCACTGCTTGCATCGGGACACGGACCGTTCGGGAGAGTTCCGGACGTTGACGCGTAGGTGCTGACGCGATCCCGCCAACGCCTTTGGCCTTAGGCGGGTGTTTCCGTTGGCTCTACGCCAAGCACCTGCGCGATCAGCATGCCGGCACCAGCCGCCCATGCCTGCGGCGAACAGCTCACCGGGTAAGGCACTGGTCCGTTGCCGGTATCGGCAAAACCGCTATAGAGCTCGGCAAGTCGGTATCGCGGATCATAGCTGGCCAGTTTCACCAATTGTCGTGCGATGGTAGCCGCCTGGTCCTGATGGCCGTAGTGATGCAACCCTTTCATGGCCAGGCTGACATCGTGCGGCCAAACGCTGCCATTGTGATACGCCATCGGATTGTAGGTGGCCATGTCTGCGCTCAGCGTGCGAATGCCCCAGCCGCCATTCATATCGGGCCGGGCAAAGCGCTCGGCTACCCGATCGGCATGTTCCTGGCTGGCCACACCGCAGAACAGCACGTGGCCGGCGTTTGAACTGATCGCATCCACCGGCTGCTTGTTGCCATCCAGTGCCTGGGCGTAAAAGCCGGCATCCTCCAGCCAGAATTGGGTTTCAATCGCATCCCGGATGCGCTCGGCTTTGGCGGCGTAGGCCGAGCCATCCTCGCCCCGGCGCTCCAGCGCGCGGCTGTATCCCGCGTAGGCGGCATAGATATAGGCCTGGGGCTCGACGAGGGCGATGGGCCCACTCACCTCCCGGCCATCGGCAAAGTGGAGGGAATCGAAGCTATCCTTCCAGCCCTGCTGGGAAATGTGCGTGTTGTCCTGCTGCTTACCGGCAAACTCGATCAG
>DJVD01000119.1:0-8498 GCA_002440805.1 Chloroflexi bacterium UBA6265 | reverse complement strand
CAGGCAGCCAGCGTCATCAGGAACAGCGGCGTGCTGTCGATCGATCCGTAATAGGGTGCGTGTGGCACCTGGCCGAGCCGGGCCATTTCGCCATAGCGCATCTCGTGCGGGATTTTTCCGGGCTGTTCCTCTTTGAAGGTGTTGTACTCGCGACCCTGCAACCCGGCGAGCACACGCAGCGCCTCCTGGGCGCGATGCGGATATCGACGCATGGCCTGCAGGCTGGTGATCATGCTATCGCGCCCAAACGGGCAGATGAACCACGGCACACCGGCGGCAGGAATCACGCCTTGCGGGAATGATGTTTGCAGCAGGGCCAGATCCGCATCGCACTGATTCAGGAAGCGATCGAGTTCGCTATCCCCGGTGGCATAGGGCTGGGCGGTTGTGTACAGGTGGTAGGGATCATCGGACGGGGTGGCTACCACCGGTGCATCCGACGGTTGCGGCTGGATGGTGACCCGAAGGTCCCTCGCCTGGCTGTGCGCCAACTGCACATGATCCGTCAGCGTGATCCTGCTCGCATCATCCGCAGGAGTGGCCACCGCGATAGCATCGCCGCTCCAACGGATGTGGGTGCGAAGCTCGATCCCGTCGGATGCGCGGGCGCGCAGGGTTGCGTCGCCCGGCTCNNGCATCAAGTGGATACCGGCTGAAGTTCTCCACATGGATGCTTACCTCCAGCGTGGAGGTGAGCGCCAGGTCGATGGTCACCAGCACCTCGTGCGGTTGCATATCGCCATACGGTCGCATGTTGGTAGAGACAATCCGCAGCTCACTGCCGCTGAGCTGCTGGGTGGTTAGCAGCTCCAGTTCCAGATCCCCCAGCGTGAGATCGAGTTCGCTGAGGAAACGCGTATCGCGGGCGTAGAGTCCGGATTCGTTCTCCACGGCATGCGAATGCGCCTTGCCCACCAGGCAGAGCTCGTTGTTCTTGAGCATGAGTTCGTTTTGCAGCATGGTGGATTATCCCTTGATGCCTGCCGAGATATTGCTTTCGATAAAGTAGCGCTGGAACACGAGGAAGAAAATGGCCATCGGCACCGTGGTGATCACCGCGATCGCCATCAGCACGGGCCAGTTGGTGAGGTACAGCGAACGGAAGTTGGCCAAACCAACCGGCAGTGTGTAGAGATTGGTATTGCCACCCGTGACGTACATCAACGGCTCGAGGAAGTTGTTCCAACTGCCCTGGAAACTGAAAATCGCCAACGCCGAGAGCGCCGGTGTGGTGATGGGAAGCACAATCGTGCGGAAGATTTGATAGCGGGAAGCGCCATCAATGCGGGCGGCTTCCTCCAGGTCGATCGGGATACTTTCGAAGAATTGCTTCATGAGGAAGATGCCGAAGACATCCACCATGAACGGGACGATCAGTGCTCCGTAAGTGTTGTACAGCTTCATATCCTGCAGCAACATAAACCGCGGAATGATGAGCACAATGCCCGGTACCATCATGGTGCTCACCAGCAGCGTGAAGATGAAATCCCTGCCCGGGAAGTCCATGCGCGCAAACGCATACCCCGCCAGGGTGGCGAAGGTGACGCGGCATAGAATCCACGCCACTGCAACCATCGTGCTGTTCAGGAACCAGCGGGCAATGTTGCTTTCGAACGCCGTGCGGTAGGCATCCACCGTGGGGTTCGGGGGCCAAAACATTGTGTCGAACGTCAGCGCGGTCGCATCCGGTGGTGTTTTGAACGATGTTGCCACCGAAAACAGGAACGGCACGAACATCACCAGCGCTACGGCGATCAGCACAATGTACGCGACCACAATGAGCGCACGGGATAGTGGCGTATTTTCGCGAGAGGGCTTCAACTCCGGAAGCGGCGTGGTATTGAGGACGGTATCAGTCATGGCTCACATTCCTCACGCGTTATACCGCAAGAATCGGCGCTGAATGAAGTAAATGGTGAGGATAATCGCGAACAGGGTCATCGCGATCGCGCTGGCATAACCCATGGAGAAGTTGGTGAAGCCCTCCTGGTACACCAGGTAACCGAGCGTGAGCGTGGTTTTCGCGGGTCCACCCTGGCTCATGACAAAGATCTGGTCAAACACCTGGAATGTGCCGATCAACCCCAACGTGACCACAAAAAAGATGATGGGCTTCAGCATGGGCACCGTGATTTGCCAGAACATTTGCTTGCGCGTGGCACCATCCAGGGCGGCGGCCTCATACACATCTTCCGGCAGCCCCTGCAGTCCCGCCAGGAAAATGACCATGATGCCGCCGACGGATGTCCAAACAATCATCATCATGATGGAAAGCAGCGCCACGCTTGGTCCGGCCAGCCAGGGATTCACATGATCGATGCCCATACTGTTCAGCGCCATCGCGAGCACACCCTTGGGATTGGCGAGCCACGGCGGCATGGGTGTGGGCAGGTTGAGCTTGCGCAGCACGAAGTTGACCAGGCCGTTTTGCTGGTACAACCACAGGAAGATGACCGAGATCACTACGGTAGAACTAATGGACGGAAAGTAAAACGCGGTGCGGAAAAATCCGCGACCGCGAATCTTCTGGTTGGCGATCACAGCCAGCACCAGCGCGATGAGTGTCTGGGTGGGAACCACCCCAAACGAGAGCCACATGGTATTGCGGAGGGCAACCTGAAAATCCCTCTGCCCGACGAGCTTGCGGTAGTTATCCAGCCCCACGAACGGTTTTTCGGGCGTAATGACGCTCCACTCGTGGAAACTGAGCCATACAATCCGCGCAATGGGCCAGAATACAAACAGGATGAGAATAACCATCGCCGGCGCAATGAAGAGATATCCGGCGATACGGTCTTCCGTGGCCAACGGATTGCGGCTGCGCTTGCGACTCATATTCAACACGGCTGCCTCCCCACCGGAATCCGACTCTCACCCCGATGAACAAAGGGTGCCCACCCGTAGAGGACGGGCACCCGGAACCTTGTTTGTGTGAGGACTAGCCGCCGACGTTGATATCGCTGTTGGCGGCTTCCACGATCTGCTGCTTGCAGGTGGCAACATCGATTTGTCCAGCCCACAGGCTTTGCAGCGCTGCGCTGGCATTGCCGGCGAATTTCTGGCCGCCCGGGCCATACTGCACGGCGGTGGCGTACTGACCGGCCTCGAGGTATGGCGCGCGTTCAGGGAAGTTGGCGAGGTAATCGCCCTCCAAATCCACGCGGGCGGGAATGGCCAGGCCAGAGGCATTGTGCTTCTGGGCGGCTTCGTAACTGGTCATGTAGTTCACAAACACCCACGCCGCATCCGGGTTCTTCGAACCCGCATAGATCGAGTAGCTGTTGGTGAACGCCGGCGTGCCCTTGCCCGCCGGACCAGCCGGCAGCTCAGCCACGGCAAACTGCTTGTCGGGTGCGTTCAGCTCAAGGAACGGGAACATCCAGTTGCCTTCGAACACCAGTGGCGCCAGCGATTGCGCAAACGCATCGCCTGGCCAGCCAGCACCGATATCGGCCGCCGGGCTGATCAATCCATCCTGGTACAGGCCATACATATACTCCAGGGCCTGTATGGTGGCATCGGAATCGATGACGATTTCCGTGGCATCCTCGTTGAGGATGTTCCCTCCCGCCTGGTACAGGAAGGCGATGAAGCGATCGAAGTTGGGATCGATAATCAGGCCCGGGCTACCGGTGGAATCCTTTATGGCCTGCAGGGTGGATTTGAGCCCATCCCAATCCGTTGGGAATTCCTCAACACCGGCAGCCGAGAACACCTCCGGATCGTACACTGCCCCGAGCGGGCTCCAGTCCTTCGGCAATCCGTACAGGCTGCCTTGCCAGGTGTAGGCGTTAATAAGCGGCGTAAAGTATTCGTCTGCGCTTACACCGTCTTCGGCCATGTAATCGTCAATGGCCAACAGCACGTTGCGGGACATAAAGTCCTGCGCATATTCGTTTTGGACATAGAACACATCGGCCGCGTTCTCGGCGGCGATATCGGTTTGAACCTTGGTCAGGTAGTCAGCTGCGATTGGCTCGAACGAGACTTCGATATTCGGATAGCGTTCGCTGAACATCGCCAGGAGTTCATTAACGCGTTCCTGCGCGGTAGCATCGTCAAAACTGGAAAACCGGATCTTTCCGGTGGCACGCTCGGCGACCTTGGAAGGAACGAATTCCTTGGCGACGGGTGATGCCGCCGGCGTTGCGTCCTGGGCGAATCCGGCCCGGTTGGTACCGACGAGCGCCGCACCTGCCAGGCTCGCGCCGATAAAGGAGCGGCGATTCAGGGATGTTTTGCTTCTCATGGTGTACTCCTCACTGTGATTGCCGGGCACAACAGGTCTGGAATCGACCTGTTCTTTATTCGGCTTTTACTGCACAGGAAGGAATAGCAATATACATACCACAGAATACTTTTCTGGTGCTGCAGATTCGCTAAACCGGGATTGCCATTTCCTCGCGGATCGCTGCTTCCAATGTTTCCAGGTCATCCAGGGTCACGTATCCCTGCATGGATACGCGGGCGAAGGTGCGGTCGCCATGGGCAGTGATGGGGATCTCGATACCGCGATCCATCAGTCGTTCCTTCAGGCCGGAGTGATCGCCCGCTGGTAGGGTGATGACGGCCAGCTGGGCGTACCAGGAATCGTCAGGATAGATCGATTCGGTGCCGAGCATGGCATGCATGCGATCGACAAACGCCGCCAGTTCGGCATGGCAGCGCTCGCGCACGGCATCCCACTCAAATTCCCGCTGCCAGGCGATCGCAGCCGGTACCGTGAGGAACGCGCTGACATCGCGCGTGCCCTGTTGCTGGTTGCGGGTGACGAATGTGTTATCCGGATGCCATCCCCAACTGATGATGCCGCTCTCCACCCATGCCTGCTGATCCGGATGCACATACAGGAACGCCGATCCCTTGGGCGAACACATCCATTTGTGGCAATTGCCGGCGTAGATATCGGCACCGAGTGCGGCGATATCGAGCGGAATCTGCCCCGGTACGTGGGCGCCATCGATGATCGTGAGGATGCCTTCCTGCCTCGCGCGGGCGCAGATCAGTTCCACCGGCAACTTCAGGGCAGTCGCGCTGGTGATGTGACTGACGAAAATCGCCTTCGTCTGCGGCGTGACTCCCTGCCAGAGTTCGTCAACGACCGCTTCGGCGGTGGTGACCGGCAACGTGATCGGCTGCTGGATATAGCGGGCTCCGGCCCTGGTGCAGAGGTAATCCCACGTGTAGTTCAGCGCGCCATATTCGAGATTGGTGGTGAGGATTTCGTCGCCGGGCTGGAGGTCCATGGAGCGGGCAATGATATTGATCGCGGCAGTGGTATTGGTAACGAACGTCAGGTCTTCAGCATCACAGCCCACATACGCCGCCAATTCGGCACGGGCGGCATCCAGCAATCCTTCCTGGCGGCGACCGATGAACTCCACCGGCTGGCGCTCCATTTCCGCCTGCCAGCGCTGCCACTCGGCAAATACCGGCTTCGGGCAGGCCCCGAACGAGCCATGGTTGAGGAACGTCACTTCGGGATCAAGGTTGAAGTGGGATTTTAGTTCGGTTGCAGAGAGCGGCATGGGTGGATGCATCCATCATCAAACGGTGCGCCACGGCACCACATGCGCATCAGGATACGAGGATTGCGACCCGGCGAGAAGGGATTCGTTGCCCTTTTTCGATTGCCCGGCTACTGTGCAACCAACGACCCTCTGTTTCAGCCAGGATCCAGCATGACCTTGTCCGCCGAACGCATCTCATCCTTGCGCGTCGATACACCCGGCGTGCAGCACGTAACCCACTTCAATCACGCCGGGTCATCACTGCCAGCGAAGCCGATCCTCGATGTGGTTGTACGCCATCTCCTGCTGGAAGCCACTATCGGCGGCTATGAAGCCGCCGCCGCGGCCAATGATCGGATCGAGGCAGCGTATGCGTCCATCGCAACGCTGCTGAACGCCTCTCCAGAGGAAATCGCCCATGTGGAAAACGCCACCCGCGGCTGGGATATGGCGGTGTACGGGATTCCGTTCCAGCGCGGCGATCGCGTGCTGACCACCACGTGGGAATATGCCAGCAACCTGGTGGCGCTGCTGCAAATCCAGAAACGGTTTGGCATCGCGATCGACGTGATCCCCAACGATGCCTCCGGCCAAATCGATCTCCAGGCGCTCGAGTCCGCGTTGCAGCAGCCGACTGCGGCGGTCTTCATCACCCACATGCCGACCAATGGCGGCCTTGTCCAGCCGGCGGAGGCGATCGGCTCCTTAATTCGCCTACATGCGCCCGATGCCTGGTATGTGCTGGATGCCTGCCAGACCGCCGGCCAGGTGCCGCTGGATGTGGAAGCGATCCAGTGCGATGTGCTTTCAGCCACCAGTCGCAAGTACCTGCGCGGGCCACGCGGAGCCGGGTTTGTATATGTGCGCCAGGAACGCATCGCCAGCATGGAACCTCCGCTGCTCGACCTCCACGCCGCCGAACTCACTTCTCCGACGGAATTTGTGATCCGGCCCGATGCGCGCCGGTTCGAAAACTGGGAGAGCTATGTCGCTGGCCGGCTGGGACTCGGTGCCGCCGTGGACTATGCATTGGAGATCGGGCTGGCAAATATCTGGCAGCGGGTACAGCAGCAGGGGGCGTTGCTGAGATCGCGGTTGCAGGCAATCGATGGCGTGCGCATCCACGATACCGGTGAGATTCGCGGTGGCATCGTTACCTTCTCGCGGGAGGGTGTGCCATCCGAGGACCTGAAAGCAACACTATCGGCCGAGAAGATCAACACGTCACTTTCCAATATCTACCGCACACATCTCGATCCGGGGCTGGAAAGCATCGGCACCTATATCCGCGCCTCGGTGCATTACATCACCACCGATGAGGATATCGACCGGTTGGTTGATGTCGTCGCCGGCATTTCATAGCGGCGGACCTGTGTGTCCGCCCAGGTGTTTGTAGCGGCGGACCTGTGTGTCCGCCACAACGACTCAATAAGGCGGACATACATATCCGCCACTACATGAATCTTGGCGCACACGCTGGTGCGCCGCTACGGATGGATATGCCATGGCACGCTACCCGCTCGATCCCATTGACCTTACCGCCGAACTGATGCGCATCAACTCGGTGAATCCGTCGCTCATTCCCGGTGCGGCGGGCGAAAGCGAGATTGCCGATTATTGCCAGCGCTGGTTCGATCATCACGGACTTGCGACACAGCGGCTGGAACGCACCCCCGGGCGCCCTTCGGTGGTCGGGATATGTCGTGGCTCCGGAGGTGGCAAATCGCTGATGTTGAACGGACATCTCGATACCGTCACCCTGGCTGGCTACGACGGCGAACCATTGGAACCTCGCATCGAGGATGGCCGCATGTATGGCCGGGGCGCGTTCGACATGAAAAGCGGCGTAGCGGCGATGATGGTGGCTGCAGCCCGCGCTCGCGACCACGATCTTGCCGGCGATGTGATCGTCTGCTGCGTGGCCGATGAGGAACATGCCAGCATGGGCACCGCCGAGGTGCTGGAGCAGTTTTCGGCCGACGCCGGCATCGTTACCGAGCCGATGAGTATGGAACCGACGCTGTGGCACAAGGGCTTTATCTGGATGGATATCACCATTCACGGCCGGGCGTATCACGGCTCGCGACCGGAATTCGGTATCGATGCCATCGCCAAGGCGGGTCACTTCCTCGCCGCGTTGGACGGGTTCGCCACCGACATGAATGCCCGCGAAGGGCATCCCCGGCTGGGTCCGGGTTCCATCCACGCATCGATCATCACCGGCGGCGAGGAGGCGAGCAGTTATCCGGCCCAATGCCGGATCACGGTGGAACGGCGCACCATCCCCGGCGACACGCCGGATGTGGTGCTGGGAGAGATGACTGATATCCTCGACGACCTGGTGCTGCAGGTGCCGGATTTCGCCTACTCGATCGATTTGGGCCTGGTGCGGCAGCCGTTTGCGACCAGCGAGGACAGCGACATCGCCCGCTGCATGTTGAAGCATGCCGAAGCTGTGCTGGGAACCGAGCCAAAGCTGCGGGCGGAACCGTTCTGGACCGACGCCTCGCTGCTCGACCAGGCCGGTATTCCCTGCCTGCTGTTCGGCGCCGATGGTGCCGGCGCGCACTCGGCGGAAGAATGGGTGGATATCGAATCCGTCCGTCAACTCACCGACGTGCTGGAAGGCGTGATTAGGGATTGGTGTGGGGGATAATACACGTCCTCACTGTCTCGTTGTACTGCTCAGTGGCATCGCGGCAATCAGGCTCGAAATCGTCTCCATTGCGATCCCTCTATTCAATAGGTATGGGATTGGATGAACCGCGGCCGTAGTCTAAATCATGGATACCTATATAGAACCCGAGGGGTTGCCGAAAACCCGTCCCATCACATAGTGATTTCTAGTGCAACAGGTCAGGTATTGAATCGATGTTCACCAAAGCACTATCTAGGAACCTTAGTCCATGCCGGTTGTCGGAAAACAATGGTTTGAATAATCTTCGGGGCCAAGAAGACTCGGTTCCGCTTGAATCCCGTCTCTTCACT